>JAVWZM010000018.1:0-35373 GCA_036661035.1 Oscillospiraceae bacterium | reverse complement strand
ACAGCAAAGACGTGGCTTTTAGTATGACAATCAAAGTGAAATTGCTGTATCGCAACTTGACTTATTATTGTCTTTGTAAACAACCTTTTGTCAAGTTGCATACAGCAAAGACGTGGCTTTTAGTATGACAATCAAAAGTGAAATTGCTGTAATGCTGTTTTATACTGATTTAACGTTATGAAACAGCAGAAATAATACATATTAGTAGGGGTGTTCTTATGGAAAAGCGGGAGAAATTGGCATCAAGATTGGGTTTTTTGCTTATTAGCGCAGGGTGCGCTATAGGCATCGGCAATGTATGGCGTTTCCCATACATCACAGGCAAATACGGCGGCGCGGCATTTGTGCTTATTTATTTGTTTTTTCTTGTCATTATGGGTATTCCCATTATGGCAATGGAGTTTTCAGTAGGGCGTGCCTCGCAAAAAAGCTGTGCGTCTAGCTTTAGGGTACTGGAGCCTAAAGGCACTAAATGGCACTGGAACGGCTGGGTAGGCATGGCGGGTAACTACATATTAATGATGTTTTATACCACAGTTGCAGGGTGGATGCTATTGTATGTGTATAAAACTCTCCACGGAGATTTTTCGGGGCTAGACTCTGCCGCTGTAGGGGCAGAGTTTGACGCGGTGCTTGCTAACCCTACAATACAAATTGGGTGGATGGTGCTTGCGGTATTAATCGGCTTTGGCGTGTGCGTAATCGGCTTGCAAAAAGGCGTGGAGCGCATTACAAAAATAATGATGGTACTGCTGCTTGCTATCATGGCACTGCTTGTTGTGCGCTCGGTTACTTTGCCGGGTGCCGCCGCAGGGCTTAAATTCTACCTTTTGCCCGATTTTAGCAAGATAATCGAAAGCGGCGTATTTGAGGCTATTTATGCCGCAATGGGGCAAGCGTTTTTCACGCTGTCTATCGGCATTGGTTCTATGGCTATTTTCGGCAGTTATATTGGCAAGGAGCGTAGCCTACTTGGCGAAAGTATTAACATTACCTTGCTAGACACCTTTGTGGCATTTACGGCAGGGCTTATCATCTTCCCTGCATGTTTTTCTTTCGGTGTAGAGGCAAACAGCGGCCCAGGGCTGATATTTGTAACATTACCTAATATATTCAACTCCATGGCAGGTGGGCGAGTTTGGGGCGCGCTATTCTTTGTATTCCTCAGCTTTGCTGCTCTTTCCACAGTGGTGGCAGTGTTTGAAAACATCATTGCCTTTGCAATGGATTTATGGGGGTGGAGCCGCAAAAAGGCGGTTTTCGCCAACATTTTTATAGTAATTGCGCTCTCTATCCCCTGCGCTCTTGGGTTTAACCTGCTTTCGGGCATACAGCCCATGGGCCCCGGCAGCACCATTATGGATATTGAAGATTTTATCGTTTCCAATAATCTTTTGCCACTTGGCAGCCTTGTATATCTGTTTTTCTGCACAAGCCGCCGTGGCTGGGGCTGGAAAAACTTTAAGGCAGAGGTAGACGAGGGCAAGGGCGTAAAGTTTCCGTCTTGGGTGCGCTTATACGTCACCTATGGCTTACCTGTTTTGGTACTGCTTATCTTTGCCCTCGGTTACGGTGAAAAGGTATTTAAACTATTTTAATAGAAAAAGTCTGCGGGCTTGTTCTATTAAAGGGCTTATCATAATACGCGTGCTATCGCACATTATAGCTAAAACTTATTCTATGTGCGCTTATCGCACATGCAGTGTTAAAACTGTTTTTTACATTAATAAAATGCTGCACGCAACTTTATAAAACAACAAAATAGCTACACGTTTTGTAAAATACGTGTAGCTATTTTTTTAATTTATGCATTTTTTATTATTCTTTATCTGAAAGCTGTTTTTATGTATTGGCTTCGCTGCTTGCAGCTTCAGGAGGCTCTGAGTGATCTTCGTCCTCGCTGTCATCGCTGCTGTCGTTTTCAACCACCGAAGGCGCAGGCTGTACAGGATTTTCGCCTGACACTTCTATGTCTTTCCTGTTGTCTGCGCTAATATCGTCTTTATCCTCCGGCTCGTGGCTGTCGGCGTTGTCCTTTTCGGGCTTTTCTGTATTGGAATTAGGCTCACTGTCGTCGTTATCTTCATCTACGCCTCCGACAGCCGCCACCGAGGCTGTCGGTTTTTTATCGGTTTTGTTTTTGTGGTCATCGGCTTTGTCATCTTTATCATCTTGATTGTCTTCATCATCTTGGCTGTCTTTATCATCAATGTCATTTTTATCGTCTAAATCATCTAAATCGTCGTTATCGCTGTCGTTTATATCGTCCATAAAATCCATCAGCTCTTCCATTGGCATTGACAGTAGCTTTTCAAGGCTCATGGCGGGCAAATGTCCGTTTATCTGTTTTGCTATTTTTAGCTTACCCACAGATGTATGATATTGCTCTGCCTCTTTTGTAGCTTTTTCATCTTTAATAAGTGTTTGGCGCACCACGCGCGGTACAATATGCTCGTTTGCAAGTGCTTTTTTGATATGCTGTGCTATTTCGTTTTCCAATTGCTTACTGTGGGTGTCGTTTTGAGATTGCACCGATATCAAAACAGTATTTTTTTCCGCGTTAAGATATTTGCTTTTACCAAGCTCTGCAAAAAGGCCTTCTACAGCATTGTCCACGCTTTGCCATTTAAATTTCTGCCCGCTCGCAAATACCTTTGCGTCGTCGTTTAACGCCTTTAGCTCTAAAACGCGGTTTTGGCGGTTTGCCTTAATGGAAAAGCTGGGGTTTACATCTATGGTGATAAGGCTGTCTACGGCAAGGTTTTGTGTATACCAGCCAAAGCCCACAATAAGCATTACCGCGCAGCAAGCCGCCGCCATTGCAAAACGGCGCATTGGCAAACGCACTGCTCGCTCATTCACGTTTTGCCTTGTGATAAAATCGTGCTGTTGCATTTTCTCAATAGGTGCCGTTGCAATTGCCTCAAAAGACGAATGTGGCAGGCAGCTTATCGCACTTGCCAGCGAGAGCTCTATTTGTTTTGTTTTCATTGATAAGCCCCCTTTTGTATAAGATAATTTTTAAGCTTTTTCAAAGCCCTATGATAGCGCGAAAGCACTGTGGAAATAGGCATGTCAAACGCCTTTGCCATTTCTATAAAGGTTACACCAGATACCGCATGCAAAATAACCACTTGCCGTTCTTCCTCTTGCAAAATAGTTAATGCGGCGCTTAGCACCAAGCGGTCTGTAGGGTCGCTCACGCAGGAATAGCGCAAATCGTTTTCCGGCATTTCTTCGTCGCTTATACCACTTCCGTTTTGTCGCATTGCCGAAAACGCCATGTTTTTGGCAATGGTAAAAATCCACGCCAAGGGCTTGCCTTGTGGCTGATATAAATGCGCTGCACTGCGTATTTTTATGTATGTATCCTGCACTACGTCCTGTGTTAAATCCGGATTTTTCAATATTGAAAGCACTAATGCATACACCGCCCTATGGGTGATACGATAAAGCTCCGCCAGCGCATCGCTGTCGTTTTCGCCAATTTTTACAAACAGCTGCTCATTTATTTCAGCCTGATGTATTTTATTGTGGCTAGGCGCTTTATCGTCTATCACCATAAAGAAAAACATTTGCAGCAACCCTTTCTTTTACGCGCGGTAATTACACGCTTTATGATATTTGTTTAAAACGCTTGTTTACCGACGCTACAGCAATTTTACTTTTGATTGTCCTACTAAAGCCCTCGTCTTTGCTGTATGCAACTTGACAAAAGGTCGTGTACCAATAATAAGTCAAGTTGCTATAAAATCCAACTGTTTAGCTTGTGGATTACAGCCCGTTTTTAACAATCGCAAGATACAGGCTTGTTTTTGCACTAGTCGTCGTCCGCTTCTTGTGCATCATCGTCATTATTCAGCACGGCAGGTGCTGCGGCAGGATCTTTTTCTGCGTCAGCAGCGGCTTCTTCTTCGTCTTCCAATGCGTCTTTTGCGTCTTCAAGAGCATCTTTTTCTGCATCTGCGGCTTCTTTTGCAGCCTCGGCTGCTTTTTCGGCCGCCTCTTCTTCTGCTTCCTTTGCGTCCTCAGCTGCATCTTCTGCCTTCTCGGCAGCTTCTTTCTCTGCCTCCAGTGCGTCCTCGGCGGCATCTTTCGCATCGTCTGCGGCGTCTTCCTCTGCCTCAAGTGCGTCCTCGGCGGCGTCTTTTTCGTCGTCTAATGCGTCCTTTGCGGCATCATTTGCATCTTCAATTGCGTCTTCCAATTCGTCCATTGGAATATTATATTTTTCTGCATATGCCATAAGTTCACTTACGCGGCTTTTTGCTAAAGCCTCTGCGCCAAGCTCCGGGCTTTGCTTTGCAAGCTGCTCTACCATTGCCATTTTACCTGCAGATATGTTATGCTGTGCCGCATTTTGCGTTATGGTATCGTCAAGCAAAATGTCTTGCGTTACAATTTTGCCTGAAAGCTCGCGTTTTTTCAATATTTCTTGCACCTTTGCACCGGCGTGCTTTAAAGCTTTATCCGAAGATCCGCCTTTTTCCGATGTAATTAAAATATCGTTTGCTTTGTCTTTCGCAAGATATCCGCCCTCTACCAAACGGTCCACAACTTGCTCCAGTACTAAATCCACATCTTGCCCTTTGCCGTTAAAATCTGCCAAAATAGCTTTTGCGTCTTCGTTTACGCCTTCTATGGAAACCACCTTGTTTAATCTATTGGTTTGCAGCTCGATACTCGGGTTTACGTCTAATGCCAAATACTGGCTTGGCAATAACAAATATAATATTCCGCATCCTGCTATTACCAATATTGCCAATACAGAAGATATTGCCAAAATTATTCTACCTAAGCGTTTTTCTCCGTTTTTCATTTTCTTTTTCTCCCTTACGTTATTTATTTGTGGGCAAATGCCTCTTATACTTATATAACGCAAATTTGCGTGGGTTTATCGCATACAATTTAAAATTATTTCGATTTCCGCTAAATTTTCAACTGTTTAACAGAAAATGCTCATACCTATGTTGAAAAATAATTTCGCATATCAAACCATTTTTGGTGGCTATGCCATATAAAATATAAGCTGTAGCAAAAGCGAATTTGTTACAGCCGTGTTTTCTTAAATTCGTGTGCGTAAATACGCACAAAACAACATGTATTTCAAAACAATTATCTTACTGCATATCAAAACAGCACCATGTCCGCCCTCACATCGAAACGTTCTGTGGGTACACTGCTTTGCAGCAGCTCCTTACGGCATAATATTATCTTATAGCAGGCTGTGTTCTCCAAAAATCTGTCGTAATATCCGCCGCCGTAGCCAAGGCGATTGCCACGTTTGTCGGCGGCAAGGCAAGGCAATATAGTTAAATCTATATCCTCCGCCTTTATTGTTGCGGCGGCTTTGGGCGGCTCTTGTATGCCAAACTTGCCCTTTGTAAGTTCATTTACAGTAAGGATTTTCCGTGCTGTCATAATTCCCGTTTCTTCGCACAGCGGCACGCAAACGGTTTTGCCCTCTGCCAAAGCTTTTTCGATAAACGGTAAAGTGCATGGCTCGTGCCCCACGCCTACAAATACAAATATTGTTTGCGCGCTTTTATATCTTGCCATTTGGCATATTTGCAAAGCAAGGCTGCCGTCCTCTTTTGGAAGTGCGGCCGCCTTTGCCTTTATTTTATTACGCAGGGCTTTTTTGCGTGCGGATATTTCGCTACACATCTCTTGGCAGCACATCGTTTTCGCTGAAGTCCTCTCTATCCAATGTAAGGTTCGGGTTGTAAAAGCGGTCATGCAAAAGGCTTTTACCATATCTTGCGGCAAGACGCTCGCGCTCTTTTTCAAAGCGCAGCTTTGCCTCGCCCTTTGTGTCTTGGCCGCGGCTTTTGCTTTCGTAATGATACAGCCTTGCATATGGCGTATAAACTACACGATAGCCAAGCCCAAGCACGCGCAGACAGAAATCCACGTCGTTAAACGCCACGGCAAAGCCCTCGTCCAGCCCGTTTACCTCGCTGTATATTTCTTTTTTTATCATTAAGCATGCGGCGGTAACTGCGCTGAAATCTTGCACCGTGCCAAGGCGGAACATATATCCGCCGCCGTCGCCACGCGCATATTTGTGGCTATGCCCTGCAAAGCCCCCAAGCCCTGTTATAACGCCTGCATGCTGCACACTTCCGTCTTGATAAATCAGCTTTGCGCCCACTATGCCCACGCCCTTTTGCATAGAAATGGACAGCATTTCAAAAAGCCATTCGCCGTTTATTACTTCCACATCGTTGTTTAAAAGCAAAAGATATTCGCCCTTTGCCGCCCTTGCGCCAAAATTATTAATCGCGCTGAAATTAAACCCACCCTCGTATTTCACCACGCGGCACATGGGATATTTAAGCGGCAATGCGTCGTAGTAGGCAAAGGTTTCGCTCTGGCTTGAATTGTTTTCTATTATAATAATTTCGTAATTCTTATAGCTTGTCTTTTGTGTAATGGAATAAAGAGCCTTTTCCAGCTCCTCAATATGGTCTTTATTAGGTATTAATATGCTGACAAGTGGTTCATTATCCATGGCATATTCCACCTTATAGGTACTGGGGAATAGCCCATCTACGGCGTTGCCCTTTGCGCCAATGCGGCTTAAATGCGCGTTTATCGCGGCTTTGGCGGCGTTTGCCACATAGGGCTTTGCGGCGGTGCCTGCCGATGTAGAGCCCTCGTGTACGCGCCAATAATATAGCACCTTGGGTATATGATAAGGTGGCTCTATCTCCGAAAGCTTTAAAAACAAATCGTGGTCTTGGCTGCCGTCGCACAAAGGGTTTTCCCCACCAACTTGCCAAAACAAGTCGCGCTTAAACGCCGTAAAATGGCAAATGTAATTACAGCAGTTTAGATAGTCCGGCGCAAAATCGGGTTTAAAATGCCCCACAATAGGGCGAGTCATATCCGTGGCAAACAGTGCCTCATCGCTGTAAATAAATCCGCTTTGCTGCTCGTATGCCGCTTTCGACATCTCGTACACGGCGTTTGGCGAAAGGATATCATCATGATCCAAAAGCGCCAGATATTCGCCTGTGGCGCGCTTTGCCGCCTCGTTGGTATTTGCCGATATGCCAATATTTTCTATTTTTACGTATTTAATGCGTGTATCTTTATACTCGCTGATAACCTTGCAACATTCGTCGCTATCTGAGGCATCTGCAAGGCAAAGCTCCCATAAAGGGCAGGTTTGTGCCTTTACACTGTTTATCATTTCCTGCAAATAATTTTTAGGCGTATTGTATATGGGCACACAAATGCTGATAACAGGCCACGCCTTATTATAATGTGCGCTTTGATATTCGAGGGCGGATTTAAACGGCAAGAAACGGCCTCGCTTTTTGCCTGTGCGGCGGCGCAAAAATGCCGTGCCGCGCTTAAACGTGGGTACAATACCGTCTTTTTTCACTTCTTGTACTAAATATACGCAAAGCTCCTTTGCGCGTTTTACCTGCAAATTCATAATACTCCTATTATAACGCAAGCTTGCGGCAAAATGTCGCTTGCTATTTTGCCTTTATGCGTTATTTATAACCATAATTTTCGTAAAGATAAGTTAAATGCGGGTTGTAGTATGGATCGCCTTTTTCCATAAGCTGTGCGTATTTTTGGCAAAATCTCGCCTTTTCTTTTTCGTAACGCTGTTGCTTTTCGCCGCCTGCCGTATCGGAGCCGCGGCTTTTGCTTTCGTGATGATATGCCGTGGCAAATGGCGTCATTACATTAAGATAGCCCTTGTTCCACAGCCGCAGGCAATAATCCACGTCATTGTACGCAACGGCAAAATCTTCTTCGTCAAGGCCGCCCATACCCTTATAAAGCGAGGTTTTCGTCATAAGGCACGCGCCTGTAACGGCACACATATTTTGTGTGGTGGCTAGGCGATACATGTCGCCGCCGGATTTACTTGGGTGCCCCTTGTGGCTATGGCCTGCACTGCCGCCAAGCCCTATAAACACGCCCCCATGCTGAATGGTGTCGTCGGGATAAAAAAGCTTTGCGCCCACTGCGCCTATGTCGCTGCGCTGAGAATAGGACAAAAGTTCTTTTAAAAAGCCCTCTGATAATATCTCTACATCATTGTTTAATAGCAAAATATGGCTGCCGCTTGCCTGACGCACGCCAAAATTGCACACTGCGCTGAAATTGAATGGGCCTGTATATTTGATAACCTTTAAGCTTTCAAAACGCTTTTGCAGCTTTTCATACACGGCAAAGGTATCTTGGTCTATGGAATTATTTTCTACAACAATTACCTCAAAATACACAAGCCCTGCCTTTGAATACAGGCTGTCTAAGCATCGTGTAAGCACGTCTGTATGGTCCATATTTGGGATAATTACCGATATTTTAGGCTTGCCTACAATGTCGTATTTCACTTGATATGCGCCTGGGCTGCCTACAACAGGCGTTACAGTACCCGCTAAATTCATGCGCTCCAGTTGGCTTTTTACAGCGCGCGCGCCTGCATCTATTGCATATGGCTTTGCAGACATATCTGCCGCCGTGCTATCTTTATGTCTGCGCCAAAAATACAGCACCTTTGGGATATGATGTATTTTTTTCGCGTTTTCGGTAAGGCGCAAAAACAAATCGAAATCCTGTGCGCCGTCGTATTCGCGCCGCTCGTAGCCCGTTTCTTCCAAAAGAGAATGAGAAAAGCACGCCAAATGCGTAATGTAATTGCACCCACGCAAGGTATCTGGGGAAAAATCCGGTTTAAAATGATATTCCCCAAGCTTTTTCAAATCCCCCGACAGCACTATTTCGTCGCTGTAGATGAAATCCGCGCCTGTTTCGTTTATTGCCTTTACCACCTCGAAAAGGGCGTTTGCAGACAGCACATCATCATGATCCAAAAGGATAATATATTCGCCTGTTGCCTCGCCAAAGCCGATATTGGTGTTGCCTGAAATGCCTTCGTTTTTCGCAAGCTTTGTGTATTTAATGCGCTTTTCTTTAAGCTTATGTATTTCCTCGAAGGTGCGCGGCTGTTTATCCACAGAGCCGTCCAGTAAAATAAGCTCCCAGTTGGCATAGCTTTGCGCTAAAACGCTTGCTATCATCTGGCGCAGATACGGTATCGGTGTGCAGTAAATAGGCACTATCAGCGAGATAAGCGGCATTTGCTCTTGCACGGTTTTCTCTTGCTGGCGCAAATCTCTGTGCAGTGGTATATCTGCCCTTTGCTGCCACACCTCGCCCTTTGTCATAAGAGCGATGCGAAAGGCAATTTCTCGCCAAAGAGCCTCGCCGCCGCGCTGTACAAAACAAGCAAAGCCCCGCTTTATAAGCGAGGCTATGCGAGAAGGGTTAATATTACGGCGTACAGCCTTTGAAATGCTGTCTTTTTCTGCCGGATTTTTCTCTTCGGGTTTATTTAAAGACATCTGTTAAGTAACCTCCAAGGTTTTATAGGATATAGCATAGCATAAAAATAAGATTTTCACGCTATGCTTTGCCGAGTTTACGCCTGCCGCTTTAGCGGCGAATAAACAGCATGTGTAATCGCACCGCGAACCGCTATTTAATATTTTCTACGCTCTACAGCAATAGCCTACATCACCATTTATCGAAAAAATCGTAGTTTTGTTCTTTAAAGCCTTGGTGATGCTTATCTTTTTCGCTAAGCAATGGCACCATGCCTCCCAAGGGCCATTCGATGCCAATGTCTTTATCGTCCCACGCAACGCCGCCCTCGGCAGTGGGGGTATATAAATCTGTGCATTTATAAGTAAACTCCGCCTCGTCCGACAGCACTAAAAAGCCGTGTGCAAAGCCCTCGGGGATATAAAGCTGTTTTTTGTTTTCGCTTGTAAGCACCTCGCCTACCCATTTGCCAAAGGTTTCGCTGTTTTGCCTGCAATCTACAGCTACGTCAAACACTTCGCCGCTGATAACGCGCACTAATTTGCCTTGTGTATGCTCTTTTTGGAAATGAAGCCCACGCAAAACGCCCTTCGTGCTTTTGCTTTGATTATCTTGCACAAATTCGCGTGTAATGCCCGCTTTGGCAAATTCTTCTTTATGAAAGGTTTCCATAAAATATCCTCTGGCATCTCCAAATACAGCGGGTTCAATTATTATCACGCCGCTGATAGAAGTATTTATAAAATTAAATTTCCCCATTAAAGCTCCCCTGTTTCTAGATTTATTTATATTAAAATAATACCATATTTTAAGCTGTATATCAAGGCATATCGCTACGTAGGCGAACCTGTGCGATATTTGGGTAATAATACTTGCAAATAAGATGAAAATGCAAACAAATAGGCACTGCGGCGGCACTTATAAATAGCGCCGCCGCAGTGCCCTGTTTTAAAAGCTTTATTTAAGCAGAGATGCCGGATCTATCAAGGTGCCGCCCTTTGTAAGCTCTACATGCAAATGCTGTGGGCTTGCGCTTTCGGCAGCCGCCTCGCCCAAAAGCCCCACTGTGTCGCCTTTTACCACGCTTGCGCCCTCAGCAACTTTAATGTCTTTAGAAAGGCCTTTCAGCGTTACTGCATATTCTTCGTCCGCAAGCTCCACAACGTAACCCCACATATCGTCGCTATATACCTTTGTTACAGTGCCTGTCATGGGTGCATGCACGCCCTGGTTTGGGCTTCCTGCGATATCCATACCGTTATGTGTGCGCCAATCGCCCATTGTAACATTGTATACCAGCTCATCGCCGCTGAAAGGCTCCGTAACTTGCCCAGACATCGGCAGCTGATATGAGGCTGTCTGTGGCTGCGGCTGCTTTGACGACTCGTTTTGCGCCGCTTGCGCATCTGACGAGGAGGTAGATGATTGCGCCGTATTTTGCGAGCTTGACGATTTTTCTTGCGGTATCGGTATATCCTTTTGCTTGTTTTCTACCTGCGTATCCTCGAAGCCCCATTGTTTTTCCTCCATTTTTTGCTGATTTTCCTTGCTGCTTAATGTATCCATCATATTGTTGATAGCCAAAAAGCTGGCAACCGCCGCGCCGATAATTACAAGCGCAAGTGCGGCATAAAAGCCCTTGCCCTTTAAAAATGCCATTCCCTTAGAGTGCTTATTCATATTATTCTCCCCTTATCTCCGCCTGCAAAGCATCGGCTGTATGCGTACTGTATGGCGGCTGATGATAATAATATTTTGGGCAAAGAACGCTATAATATACACAAGGTTTTGCTTTTTCTTGCGTTTTTGATACAATAAGGTTAGAATAATTATTAAAGCAGTCTATACTTTGCTTTTACGTGCCGTTAATATAGCAATACAACCTTAACATTGCTATTGTGTATGCTTTAAAGCATTGTCTGTCATAAGGAAAGCCGTTAATCTTAAAATACATTTTCGAGAGGTTTGTTTATGAATTTAAAAAGCTATCTTGTTTTTTCGTCTAAAATAAGCGCAGCCTTGCGCGCCGAAACGCCTGTTTTAGCTATTGCAGGGCAAGAAATTTTATGCAAGCTAGACCAATCTTCGCGCTATGAGTACGCTAAAACCCTACAAGATGCCGTGCGTGGCGAGGGCGCAGAGCCTGCATTTTTGTTTATAATAAACGGGCAAATGCATATTGGCGTAGAAGAAAACGAGCTTTTGCAGTGCTGTAAAAGCGACAATTGCGTTACGCTTAGCAACGTGCCCTTTTGCCTTGCGCAAAAAGAATGTGCAGCGGCTTGTGCGTCTGCCGCCATTTTTATGGCAGGGCTTGCCGGCATACGCACCGTTGCCGCTTTTAGCCAAGGGGATTTAAGCGAAACAGTGTCGGCGATAGGCTCCATGCCCATTGCACTTATTACAAACAGCAATGACGCCTTGCATGACAATCTTTTAGGCGAAGCCGTGCCTGTTTATCATATAAACAGCAGTAATCTGTCCCCGTCAAACGCCGCCTTAATCTGCCAAATTAAATGGGATTTAGGGCTTACAAGCGGCGTTTGCTTTTGCGGCGACAATGCATTTGAAATAGAAAAAGCCCAAGCCGCGCTGCAAAACGCGGTATGGGCTGCAAAAATAGCATTTAATATTTAATACGTCATAATAATTATTTTTACGAAACAATTAACCTTAGCTTTGGCGAGGTTAATTGTTTTTTGTTTTCTTTGCAAATATGTTAAACATGCCACAGGGCAAAGAAAGCACAAACACTATGCCCAGAGCAATTACCACGGCTATTTTAATGGTTTCTACACCCTTTGCGGCGCAAAGCTCGTTTTCGCCCATGATAAAATGATATGCCGTATAATAAATACCTGCTCCCGGCACAAGGGGAAATATGCCGCAAACCAAAAATATTGTAGACGGGCAGCGGCGTATCACCGCAAATATGCGTGCCATAACCGCAAGCACCAGCACCGCAACCAGTGACGCTACCACAGGCGACGGCTGATAATGCATAGCGACAAGGTAAAACGCCCAGCCTGCGGCACCTGTTGCACCGCAATATAAATACTCCTTGCGCGGTGCATGAAACAATATTGCAAAGGCAATGGTGGCAACAAAAGAAACTGCAAGTTGAATAGCAAACTGCATCATATCCGCACCCCCGTAAAGGCACTTAGCACCATAAGCACTGCGCCTACGCCTATGGCAATGCAGCCGCCCACAAGCAGTGCATCTATAAGGCGGATTGCGCCGGACAGATAATCTCCGTTGGCAAAATCCCGTATAGACATGGTAAGCGCCATGCCCGGCACAAGGGGGATAATCGCGCCTATAATAATGTGGTTTAACGCGGTACCCATGCCAAGCGCAAACAAAACATAGCTGCATGCGGCGCAAACCGCAGATGCCATAATGTTTATAATAATTCGGCTGAGCTTGTATTTGCCTACAAAAAACAGAAACAGCTGCAAAATAACCCCCACGCAAAGCGCCGAGGCAGCGTCCCACACCGTTCCGCCAAAAATATATGCAAAGCATGCAGCGCCTACACCACACGCCAGCACACAGGCGAGCGCGCTTGAATAAGGCATTTTGCCTATTTTTTTTATGTCCTCCAACGCGGCTTCGGCGCTTACCTTGCCGCTTTCGATATTCCTTGATAAATCGTTAAGCGCCGCTATGCGCCCCATATGCATTGTAGTAAAAGGGATATGGCGTATCTCGCTGTTTACTGTGCTGCCCTCATCGTCAATAGACGCGAAAATGCCGTTAGTAAGCACATATACATGAAAGTTTTCCGCGTGATATGCCTTTGCAATGCGCTCCATGGTTTCCTGCACTCTGAAAACCTCCGCACCATTTTGCAACAGCATCACGCCTGCATCTACACAAAGCTGCAGCACCTGCTTTTGCGCCGACATCAGTGCCTCACCTCTGCCGCTGTAATAAAATTCTTCTTAAGTACAGGGCTTATGGTAAAGGATTCAAGGCTTGGCCATGCCGCATTAAAATCTATTTTGCCGGCATCTCTTTCGGCTTTGCACGCCAAATCCAGTGTTTTAAGCCCTGTATGCGCCTTTAATGGCACAAAGCTTTTCATTTTCTTAAAGCCCCAAACATTGTCGAAGAAAAAATGCTCAAGGTCGCCGCCATAGCGCAAAGCCTCTATGTCGCAAAGCTTTACACAGGCAGTAATAGCAAGGGAGTGCAGGCTGTTATTTTCGCTTAAATCCCAAAGCTTTGTAAGCTTTTTGCATTTTATTAAAGATATTTCCTCAAGGCACTTAAAGCCGGACAAAAAATCCAGTTTCGTTAAAAGAGGGCTGTTTTTCAGTATAATTTTAGTAGCGGTAAAATCCGTTATAGCGGCGGCATCGTCGTCTGTAATGTTTTCCAAAACCAACGCGCCATCGCATGCTCCGCCTACCAGCTTATAAAAATCTCTGTATTTTACAGACACATCTTCTCGCACTTGTAAAGCCATATGTTTTTACCTGCTTTCTGTTGCTTATTGTGTTCAAACTGTTTCTCAAAACAGTTTGAACGGTGCATGTGCGATAGCACGCACATCGGATAAGGTTTTTTAATAAAACAAGTCCGCAGACTTGTTTTATTGAAATCCATTGCTATGTCGGCACGCAAATTAATGCTCCAATATTTTTGCTCCGCAAGCTATTGGGTGTAAAACCCAACACTGAGCGTACTGCTCGCTAAGAGCCGCCTTTGCTGCAATTGCCTCGCGCTTAGTGGTAAACACGCCAAACACCGCCGCACCGCTACCCGTCATTAAAGACGCCATCGCGCCGTTTTTGTTTAAGATATTACAGATATTGTCGTTGTGGCAGCTTTCGCTACATTCCTGTAATACATTATAAAGGCATGCCGCCATTCCCTTTAAATCTTTGTTTTTTATTGCTGCTTGTGCGCCGCTATTATTCGGGTGCCGCTTTGCGCCGTATTCGTCATATCTTGCATATGCCGCCGGCGTTGATATACCTATATTTGGCATGCACACGCAAAACCAGCACGGTGGGCAACTATCTATCGGCTCGATAATTTCGCCTATGCCGCGCACACGCGCCGTGCCGCCTATTATGGAAAAAGGCACATCGGCACCAACATCTTTGCCTATGTCGCAAAGCTCCCTTTGCGTAAGCCCTGCCCCATACAATTCGTTTAGCGCCACTAGTACCGCCGCCGCGTCTGCGCTGCCACCTGCCATGCCTGCGCGCACAGGCACAGCCTTATGGATTGTAATATCCGCACCTGCCAAAAGCCCTGTTGCGTTAAAAAAACCTATTGCCGCCTTTATGGCGGTGTTGTATTTATTTGCAGGTACCTTGCTGCCGGGCAAACGCACAGCAAGCCCGCTGCTTTTGCGCACCGTAACGTTTTCGTACAAATTTACAGCCTGCATAAGCATGTCCATTTCGTGGTATCCATTAGGCGCAATGCCTGTAATGTCCAAGGTTAAATTTAGTTTTGCGGGCGCAAGTACAGTTACCGAGCGCATATTGACACCTCTTTAAATATATTTGCAGCCATGTGCAAAGCTTAGGAATGAGTAACGGTCTTATGAGTTTTGCACGCGGCTAATATTTGCCGTGTACAGCTTTGTATATATTTGCACATTTAAAAGCATATTGCAAAATGTTGCCATTCATTTAAAAAAAGCTGCGCACACCTATTGCCTTTACGGGGCACATCTCGTGGCAGCAAAAGCATTTAATACAGCTTTTGCGCTCTATGCTTGCCTTTTTATTTATAATATTTATAGTATGCCCGGGGCAGATATCCGCGCATTTGCCACAGCCTATGCAAAGCTTTTTGCGGATAAAGGGCCGCGGCGCAACAAAGCCCTGCACCATAGGCACAGCAAAGCGCAAAATCCGCGGCACACTCTGCCTAAAATCCACCTCGCTATGGCCCGAGGGCAAAAGAAAGCCTTTTATAGGCAGCAGCTTGTCCCCTATTATCTCTATTTCTTCCGCCGATTTGCCGCATAAGCCGCGGATATTTGCCGCGGATAAAAACGGCACGTTCATCGCCTCCATGCCTATAAGCTTGCATATGGCAAGGTCTATGGCATATGGGTTTTCGCCGCCTAAAACGCAATTACACTTTCGTGGCTTGCCGCCTGCAGGCCCGTCGCCCTCCATGCCCATTACGCCGTCTACTATGGAAAGCTGTGGACGCACAGCCTCGCATAAATCTACCAACATTTCGCCAAAACGCTCGGCTTGCGGAAAGCGCATATGCATTTCTGCCTTTTGCAGGCCGGGTATACAGCCAAACAGGTTTTTAACAGCACCCGACATGCCCATCATCATATGTGTTTTAAGCTTGGGCAAATTGATGATAAAATCCGCGTCTAAAACTGGCTCGATAAGGTTAAATTCGCGCACTGCGTTGCCATTTGTTTTTACGCTACCCCATTTGCACTGTGTGTATATTTGCACGCCCTCGTCTTGGCACACGCTTGCAAGGCCGCTTGCCTTATATATGCTTTGCATCATGGCGGCGTTATAGGTGCCGCCTGAGGAATCCGCCATTATAATCTGCGTTACTCCGCGCCTTTTGGCGGCGCGTATCACTTCCAGTAAAAGCTGTGGGTGGGTGGTAACGGCGGCATCTGGGGTGTGCTTTGCAAGCAAATTCGGCTTTATCAAAAGCTTGGTGTCCTTGCAAAGCCCTTTTGCGTTTTCGCTTTGCGCAAAAATGGCCTCCACCGCAAGGGCAAGCTCTTTGCCATTATAATCGTTTACATTATAATAATAAACTTTACTCATGCACAAAGTCCTTAATGCGAGAAAGCGCCTCTAATAAATGCGCTGTAGAATAAGAATAGCTTATGCGCACATGCCCCTCGCCCGAATCCCCAAAGGCAGTGCCCGGCACAACTGCCACTTTTTTGCCGTATAAAAGCTTTTCGCAAAATTCGCCGCTTGCAAGCTTTGTGCTTTTAATAGAAGGAAAGGCGTAAAACGCGCCCTCAGGCTCAAAGCAGGAAAGCCCCATATCGTTTAAAGCTTTTACCATTAGGCGGCGGCGCATATCGTATTCCTCGCGCATTTTCTCGATATCGTCGTCGCAGCTACGCAAGGCGGTAATTGCCGCGTACTGGCTGGTGGTGGGGGCGCACATTATGGCGGCTTGATGTATTTTTATCATCACTTTAATAATAGGCTCAGGGCCGCAAGCATAGCCCAAGCGCCAGCCTGTCATGGCATACGCCTTAGAAAAGCCGTTCACTAATATAGTGCGTTCCTTCATGCCGTCTAAAGACGCGATACTCACATGCTTTTCGCCATAGGTAAGCTCGGCATATATTTCGTCGCTTAATACAAACACGTCTGTGCCGCGCAACACCTCTGCAATAGGCTCTAAATCCTCGCGGCGCATTACAGCACCTGTGGGGTTACACGGGAAAGGCATGATTAAAAGCTTGGTTTTAGGGGTAATTGCCGCCTTTAGTGCCTCGGCTGTCAGCTTAAAATTATCCTTTGCCAAAAGCGGAAGGGTCACAGCCACGCCGCCTGTAAGAGTAGTAATAGGCAAATAGCTTACGTAACAAGGCTCTGGGATAATCACCTCGTCGCCCGGGTTTACAAGGGCGCGAATACACATATCTATGGCTTCGCTGCCGCCCACGGTAACAATGGTTTCTTTTATATAATCGTAATTAAGGCCAAAGCGTCTATTAAGATATTCGCACATTTCGTAGCGCATCTCTTTAAGCCCGGAATTGGACGTATAAAACGTTCTGCCTTTTTCAAGGCTATTAATACCTGCCTCGCGTATTACCCAAGGGGTTTTAAAATCCGGCTCGCCCACGCCAAGGGATATGCAATCCTTCATATCGGCGGCTATGTCGAAAAATTTGCGTATGCCCGATGGGCGCATCTCTTTGGCTTTTTGTGATAAGTGGCGTTCATAATCCATTATATCTGCCACTCCCGTTCGTCCACATTGTCGTTTCCAAACAAAACGCCGTCTTTTTTATAAGTGCGCAATACAAAATGTGTTGCTGTAGAAAGCACTCCGTCTAGCGGTGAAAGCCTTTTTGCAACAAAAAGGGCAATATCCTGAAAGCTTTTTCCCGATATCACAAGGGCAAGGTCGTAGCCGCCACTCATTAGCGACACAGAGTCCACCTCGTCTAAATTGGCAACCGCCATGGCTATTTCGTCGAACCCACGGTCGCGCCTTGGGGACACACGCAGCTCTATTATTGCCTGTACTCTTGGCACTCCTGCTTTTTCCCAGTCCACAAGCGCTTTATAGCCATTGATAATATGCTCTTTTTGATATTCATCTATCTTTGCCGCCACTTCGCCCGGAGTGATGCCAACCATAGCGGCAATATCCTCTAGACTGGCGCGCGCATTGTCTTCCAAAACCTTAAGTATTTTTTCCATAATGCAACCCTCTTTACAATATTAAATATACACATTATTATATACAGTTTTAACAACAAAGTAAACATATTAGATGAACTTGGCAATTGTGCGCGTAAATTATATGGAAAAACAGATATGAATATGCTACAATGTACAAAAAGCAAAGCTTAAATAATGAAAACAAATTCACCGTATAGAAAGGCGGCACATAAAATGGAAGCTGTTATAACCGTAGTGGGCAAAGACATGGTGGGCATACTTGCAAAGGTAAGCGGAGCATGCTCAAACGCAAACGTGAATGTGGAGGAGGTTACTCAAAGCATATTGCGCGACACCTTCGCCATGATAATGCTTGTCGACATTGCAAGCTGCAATATGCCTTTTAAGGAATTTAAGGCAGAGCTTGCAACCCTTGGCGAAACCATGAATGTAGACGTAAATATCACAAGGCAGGAATTGTTCGATGCTATGCACCGCATATAATATGTAATTGTTAGGAGCTGTCCCATGTTAAACACCAACGACATTATAGAAACCATTAAGATGATATCCGACGAAAACCTTGATGTGCGCACCGTCACAATGGGTATTTCCCTTTTAGACTGTGCCGACGCAGACGGTAAAAAAGCATGCGAAAAAATATATAATAAAATCACCACTCGTGCAAAAGACCTTGTGCGCGTTGCCGACAATATCTCTGCAAATTACGGCATGCCTATTGTAAATAAGCGCATTTCCGTTACGCCTATCGCCATGATACTTGCCTCGGCACCTACGGCAGATCCTGTGTGGTACGCCAAAACACTGGACGCCGCCGCAAAGGCAGTGGGTGTAAACTTTATCGGCGGATATTCCGCCCTTGTACATGCAGGCTTTTCCGCAGGCGACGAGCGGCTTATACGCAGTATTCCTGAGGCTCTTGCCTGTACGGATTTTGTGTGCAGCAGTGTTAATATCGGCTCTACAAAATCCGGCATTAATATGGACGCTGTCGCCATGATGGGCGGCATTATCAAAGACGCCGCCGCCAAAACCCAAGATAACAACTGCCTTGGCGCGGCAAAGCTTGTAGTGTTTTGCAACGCGCCTGAGGATAACCCGTTTATGGCAGGTGCTTTCCACGGTGTGGGCGAGCCCGACTGCGTGATACATGTAGGTGTATCCGGTCCCGGTGCTGTGCGCGCCGCTTTGGCGCAATTGCCAAAATCGGCACCTCTCGGCGAAGTGGCAGAGCTGATAAAGCGCACTGCATTTAAAATTACACGCATGGGGCAATTGGTGGGCAACCTTGCCAGCGAAAAGCTTGGCGTGCCATTTGGCATTGTAGATTTATCCCTTGCCCCAACACCTGCTATCGGAGATTCCGTTGCCAATATTCTTGAAGAAATGGGGCTTGAAAGCTGCGGCGGCTGCGGCACTACAGCGGCGCTTGCCCTTTTAAACGACGCTGTGAAAAAAGGCGGCGTAATGGCGTCCAACAGCGTGGGCGGCCTTTCGGGTGCGTTTATCCCCGTAAGCGAAGACGACGGCATGATTAAAGCTGTGCGCCGCGGCAGCCTTACCCTTGAAAAGCTTGAGGCAATGACGGCTGTATGCTCTGTAGGTATAGACATGGTGGTAGTGCCGGGCGACACACCTGCCTGCGTGCTTAGCGCCATGATTGCAGACGAGGCAGCCATAGGCATGGTAAACAGCAAAACCACCGCCGTGCGCGTAATCCCTGCCATAGGCAAAAAAATAGGCGACGAGCTAGATTTTGGTGGGCTATTGGGCTATGCGCCTGTAATGCCTATCAGCACCTTCAGCCCCGATGTACTTATTGCAAGGGGTGGGCGCATACCTGCGCCGATACAGGCATTAAAAAACTAAACTTTGGGTAGCCTAATTACACATGCGTTTATTAAGTAAGCCCAGCCATGTGCAAAGGCGGAACGGTCAAGACCGTTTCCTACAATATATTGTTTTAACCCTGCATGTGCGATGGCATACCAAATAAAATATGCGGCATTTGCAAAGTGTACATTTTGCCATACTTTTTGCACTATAAACCATTTTAACCTGTTGGCTGATGCCTGTGAGTTAAAAAGGATTATAATAAAAACATCAACAACATATATAAGGAGGCTATTCTATGATATTGAAAAACGGTTTTGTCTTTACGGGCGAGGGGGATTTTCGCGCCCTTGATGTAGAGATATGCGGCGAGCGCATTGCACGTGTGGCACCTGCCGGCACTTTGCACGGCGACGACGAAATGGACGTTAGCGGCAAATATATTACTCCGGGCTTTGTGGATATCCATATCCACGGTGCAAAAGGCTCCGATTTCTGCGACGGCAGTGCCAAAGACATAGAAACTATTGCCGAATATTTAGGCGGCGAGGGCGTTACCAGCTTTTGCGGCACAACTATGGCGTTCAGCGAAGAAATTTTGGATAATATTATCACGGTTGCAAAGCCGTATTTCGGCAAAGACGGCGGCGGTGCTGTACTGCGCGGTGTAAATATGGAAGGGCCTTTCTTCTCTAAAGCCAAAAAGGGCGCACAGGCAGAGGAATATATCGTAAATCCCGATTATGATATGTTCGCGCGTTTGTTTGACCTTTCGGGCGGAAATATTAAATTTGTAGACATGGCACCCGAGCTTAGCGGTAGCCTTGATTTTATTACAAAGGCAAGCGAAAAATGCACAGTATCCATAGCCCACACCACAGCCACCTACGACGAAGCAAAGGCGGCATATCTTGCCGGCGCAAGCCACACCACACATCTGTTTAACGCAATGCCTGCCTTTAACCACCGCGATCCGGGCGTTGTGGGCGCGGCAAGCGATTACGCCGCACATGTAGAGATGATAAGCGACGGTATTCACCTGCACCCTGCCGTTGTACGCAGCGTGTTTGAATGGTTTGGCGACGACCGCGTGTGCCTTATCAGCGACAGCATGCGTGCCTGCGGTATGCCAAACGGCGATTACAGCCTTGGCGGCCAAAAGGTAGTAATGAAAGACGGCAAAGCCACACTTGTAGACGGCACTATCGCCGGAAGCGCAACCTGCCTTGCGGCATGCGTAAAACGCGCAGTAAGCTTTGGCGTGCCTATCGAAAGCGCTCTTAAAGCCTCTACCATTAACCCTGCAAAAGCGGCAGGTCTTTACGACGAGCTTGGCTCTATCGAAAAAGGCAAGCGCGCAGACGTGCTTGTACTTGATATCAGCATGACGCCCGAGCATATTTTTATCGGCGGCAAAAAGATAAAATAATCTTATACCATTGCATTATCGCAAAGCTTTTTACGCTTTAGTTTATAGCAACTTGACTTATTATTGTCTTTGTAAACAACCTTTTGTCAAGTTGCATACAGCAAAGACGAGGCTTTAGTAGGACAACAATAAGTAAAATTGCTGTGTAAGCAAAACGTACAAGACTAAATAAATCCATAAAAGGCTCTGCGCTTTAAGCATCTGTCGGAACTGTAGTATTCCGACGCCGACAAGTGCAGAGCTTTTAGTTTTATTCACAGCTTTAGGCAATTGCAAAGCCCATGGCACAAGCTAAAAGCATTTGCAAGAACCCGCAATGCGAGGCTTGTGCATTTCCATTCGTTTTGCAATCACGTACTCACAGCTTTACCAAAAGGAGATTTATATGCAATACACCGCCGCAATTTTTGATATAGACGGCACTTTACTGCCAAAAGGCGACAAAGCGCCCTCCCTCGCCTTGCAAAACGCCATAAAGGCACTGCAAGACGATGGCATTTGCGTGATAATAGCCACCGGCCGCGCGCATTTTTCCGCAAAGGCGGTACTGGGCGACATTAAACCCGATTATCTTTTAGCAACAAACGGTAGCCATGTAACAGATAAAAAAGACAGGCTGCTTTTTTCCACTTGTCTTGACTCGCAACAGATGTACGCCCTTGTGGATTATTGCGAGGATTACGAGCTGCCCCTTGAATTTGCTTTCGAGGACGGCTATTACATATATGTGGAGAAGGATCGCTTTATAGAAAACTATGGCGGCTACGCAGGCTCTGTGCCATATATGTACGACGGTGAGGATCAAGTGCGCCACCTTGAAAGCATGCCCTTTGGCGCATGTGTTCAGGCAACAAATGAAGAATTAAACGAATTTCATTCCAAAAACTCTCAGCTTGGCTTGCGCTTTGTGCCCTTTGGCGGCATTTGCAACGATGTGTTTTGCGAAAACGTAAACAAAGCCGTGGCACTAGGCCAGTTGTTTGATAAAATAGGGCTTTCTCTTGCCAATTCTGTAGCATTTGGTGATGGAGATAACGACGTGGAAATGCTGCGCGAGGCAGGCGTTGGCGTTTGTGTTGGCACTAAATGCCCTGCGCTTAGTGCCGTCGCGCAAATTAATGTACAACAAAGCGAGCTTTGCGAATGTATAAAAAGTATATTTGCTCATACATGATAACGGCAAATTATTCAGTTATATACACTATATGCATTAATTGAATGTATATACAGACATTGCTTTATCATGTGTTTGTATAAATAATCTAAATCTTTAGTATGCTGATATTAGCTTTAGAAAGGGGTTTTGCTTGTTTGTGTACATATTTACATGGCAAATTGCACAAACAGTGATATGAATATTTCGCAATATTATGCAATACATAAAACATAAATAAATGTATAAAAAACCGTTGACAAAGTATAAATATGCATATATACTAATAACAAGATAAAAAAAGGCGACACACAAAAGCCGCCGCATATTTTGAAGGGGTGTATTTATATGTTTAAAATGAAAAAATTAGCGGCTGTCGCTATGGCAACAGTTCTCTCTCTTGGTGCAGTATCTTGCGGTGCAGATGTTACGTCTCCCGACGCCCACAGCGTTGCCGCCATTAAGAAAAAAGGCAGCATCACTATCGCCACAGAAAGCCAGTATGCGCCGTTCTGCTTTAAGGACGACAAGGGCAATATCATAGGCCTAGAGCCTTCCTTTATGCAGGCAATAGCCGACGACCTCGGCGTAAAGCTAGACATTCAAGACATGGCATTCGACAGTGTTATCCCCTCTGTGCAATCCGGCGCGTGCGATATTGGCATGGCAGGGCTTACACCTACCGCCAAGCGTAAAGAAAGCGTAGACATGACAGATTTTTATAATCATGGTGGTCAAGCAATGCTTGTGCTAACTAAAGATTTAGATACTTACGCATCTGCCGATACTTTAAAGGGCAAAAAGATTGCCGCACAAAAAGCGTCCTTGCAGCAAACCATCGGCGAAGAACAATTTAAAGACAGCACCTTGTCGCTATTGCCTAAAGTGCCACAATGCGTGGAAGAGCTTAAAATGGGCAACGTAGATGCAGTGCTTGTAGACGACGTAACAGCAAAGCAATATGCCGATATGAGCGGCGGTGTTATTTCCGTGAGCAAGGTTGAAGTAAAGGTAGACGAATCCGAGCTTGGCTCTGCCGCCGCAGTAATGAAGGGCAACACCGACCTTAACGATTATCTTAACGGCTTAATTAAAAAGCTGTGGGAATCCGGCGATTTGGATAAATGGTATATTTCCGCCAAAGATACAGCGTCCAAGCTTGGCCTTGACGTGTAATTTGTAAAACAATATTCAATGTATGGGACGGCGCAATGCGTTCGTTCCTACATTCCTGTTATATTGTAAAGCACGATGTATCGTTTATTAAACGGCAACAACAAATGGCTTATATGGCGCACAGTGTGCGCGATTGAGTAGCATTTCCGCCGTTTTTACGGCAGACACGCAATGCGCGCTCTGTTTGAAAGGCATTAGCTTTGCCATGTAACCACGCTATGATTTTGTGCATTTCATTCGCTTTGCAATTATCTATACATTTAAAAGGAGATTACTTATGAGTATGGACGCGTTTTTCTCGCTGCCCCGCCTTTGGAAGATATTTTCGCAATATTATTCGTTTTACATAGACGGGCTTTGCACCACCTTTATAATATCGCTTTTAAGCGTGTTTATCGGCAGCCTTTTAGGCGGGCTTTTCGCCGCCGGCCGCATGAGCCGCATTAAGCCGATAAACTGGATATGCTCCGCATACATTACCGTGGTGCGCTCCACTCCGCTTATAGTGCAGGTGATGATTGTGTATTACGGCGCTGTTTCCCTTGGCTTACGCCTACCCGGAAACGCCAGCAATACCAGCTTTTTTTGGGGCATGACTGCCGTTGCATTAAACTCCGGCGCATATATGAGCGAGGTTATCCGCAGCGGCATAGGCGCAGTGGACGGCGGGCAAATGGAAGCCGCCAGAGCTATCGGCATGAAAAGCAGCACCGCCATGCGCTATGTTATTTTGCCACAGGCAATTCGCAATATTTTGCCGGCTCTTGGCAACGAATTTGTAACTGTTATTAAAGAAACCAGTATTTTAAGCATGTGCATGGTGGCGGATATTATGTTCCGTGCCGGTGACGTTGCCAGCCTTACATTTAGATACGTAGATGCGTATATTTTAGCAGCAGTAATGTATTTCATACTTGTGTTCCCATTATCAAAGCTAATGAGCTTGTTTGAAAGGAGGATGAACCGCAGTGTTACAAGATAATATAATAATCGAAGTGAAAGATTTGGAAAAGCATTTTAAGGCCGTACAGGTATTAAACGGCATTTCCATAAACATATGCAAGGGCGATGTGCTTGCCATAATAGGGCCGTCTGGCAGCGGCAAATCCACCTTTTTACGCTGTTTGAATTTGCTTGAAACGCCCACAGGTGGTCAAGTGATTTTCGAGGGTACGGATATTACCGACAAGGGCAGTAATATCAACAAAATCCGTGAAAAAATAGGCATGGTGTTTCAAAATTTTAATTTATTCAACAACATGACCGTGCTTGACAATATCACAATAGGTCCTATTAAAATTAAGGGCGCAGCAAAGGCAGATGCCGAAAAAGAGGCGCTTGCGCTTTTAGAGCGAGTGGGCTTATCCGACAAGGCAAACGTGTTTCCCATACAGCTTTCCGGCGGGCAAAAGCAGCGTGTAGCTATAGTGCGATGCCTTGCCATGCAGCCTGACGTAATGCTGTTTGACGAGCCAACAAGCGCACTCGATCCCGAAATGGTGCGCGAAGTACTGGACGTTATACAGGCTCTTGCCAAGGACGGCATGACCATGGCTGTAGTAACCCACGAAATGAGCTTTGCCCGAGAGGTGGCAAGCAGAGTAATATTTATAGACGAGGGCATCATCATGGAGGAGGCTCCTCCCGAAGAATTTTTCAAAAACCCCACAAACCCACGCCTTAAAGACTTTTTAAGTAAGGTACTGTAAAAAGCATTTGCATTGCACTTGTTTTCAAAACAGGTTTAATCGTGCATGTGCGATAGCACGCGCATGTGATAAGTTTTTAATAAAACAAGTCCGCAGACTTGTTTTATTAAATTGGCTTATGCGAAATACACTTGTATTAAAACATTTGCATTGAATTTGCTTATGTGAAATGCGTAATCAGAGCCATTATCCACATATCATTTACGCGGCATTGTCGGTAATATTTACCATATATTTTCTGTATTATTTGCGATAATGGGGCTATAATATTATCGTGGCACAAAAGTGTTATCGTAGCTTTTACAGCGTCGATATTATTCTTTGTGGTCACATATAAAAAATCGGGTACATTTTCTTGTGGCATCAGCCTTGGAAAACGCGCCCGATTTTTGATTTTAATATTTTGCCATGGCAAGCCTTTTGCCAACTTGCCTATAGCGGCTTTCTGCCACAGGTAGCAAAAGCAAAAAGAGCCGCCGCAAATGCGGTGGCTCTTTTTGTATAAAACGATAAAAATTAACGTTTTGAGAACTGTGGTGCGCGACGGGCGGCTTTAAGACCGTATTTTTTACGCTCTTTCATACGCGGATCGCGTGTGAGGAAGCCTGCCTTCTTTAATGCGCCGCGTAGGTTCTCATCATAGAGAAGCAATGCGCGTGCAATGCCGTGGCGGATAGCACCGGCTTGGCCGGAAACACCGCCGCCGGATACGCGGACGATAACGTCGAATTTGCCTTCTACGCCTGCCAAAACCAATGGCTGACGCACGATTAATTTAAGGGTTTCAAGGCCGAAATAATCGTCCATTTCGCGGTCGTTTATAACTACCTTACCTGTTCCGTTGTACACTCTTACGCGGGCAACAGAATTTTTACGGCGACCTGTGCCGTAGAAATATGGCTTTGTTTCGTACATATTCTTCTAATGCCTCCTATTAAAGTGTATAAGCTTCTGGCTTTTGTGCTGCATTGTCGTGCTCTGCGCCCTTGTATGCGCGCAGACGCTTTAGGGCAGATGCACCAAGTGTGTTGCCCGGCAGCATGCCTTTAACGGCAAGTGTCATGGCTTTGATGGAATTGCCTTTCATCATGGTGCCTGCTTTAACGGCTTTCATGCCGCCAATCCAGCCGCTGTGATGATAGTAAATCTTCTGCTCCATTTTGTTACCTGTAAGAACAGCCTTGTCGCAGTTGATAATAACCACATGGTCGCCGCAATCTACATTGGGCGTAAATGTAACCTTATTTTTGCCGCGAAGCAAAACAGCGGCTTTAGCTGCGGTGCGGCCAAGGGGCTTGCCGGCTGCATCGATTAAATACCACTTGCGTTCAACAGTGCTAGGTTTCGCAAGAGTTGTGCTCATATTGTACCTCCTATAAATTGGATGTTTCTGTAAGGCCTATTAAACGCGAATATCTTTATCCGCCGAATTAATGGCACGTGTATGATTATAACCAAAAATAATCTATTCGTCAATACCTTTTTTGCAATTATTTAATTTGCCGCCTAACTGCTCTTGAATACTCCGTTATGCTCTGTTATGCTACCTTATACTCAATGTCTATTTTTAAAATGTATATCTTGTTTTTATGTTCAAAGGCAAGATTTTGTGCTACAATATCATAAGATATGAATTTTAAATGCCAAAGGAGATTATACCAATGCGCAGATGTTGGGTAGAGATAGACACAGATAAGCTTAAAAGCAATTTTGCCCTTATTAAATCCCTTGCCGGAGATGCAGGCATAATGGCAATAGTAAAGGCAGACGCTTACGGCCATGGCGATGTGCAATGCGCACGGCTTTTTGCAGACGAGGGTGCCCAGTGGCTGGGCGTATCGTCTATCGAGGAGGCGATGCATCTGCGCGGCGCGGATATACAAACGCCTATTTTAATTTTAGGCTACACTTTGCCCGAAAACGCCGAAATTTTGTTCAATAGCCACATTACCCAAACCGTGCTGTCGCTGGATTATGCCAAGGCACTTTCAAGAGCCGCCTGCGACGCCTGCGTTACCGTAGACGCGCATATTAAGCTAGACACAGGCATGGGGCGCATAGGCTTTGACGCCTTTGCGGGCACAGCGGCAGACATTGCTAAAGCAATGCAGCTTCCCGGGCTTAATATCAGCGGTATATTTACGCATTTTTCCGTTGCAGACAGCACAGGCGACAGCGACATAGAATACACCAAGGCGCAGCACACAAGGTTTTGCAATGTGCTTGCAGAGCTTTCCTCAATGGGATATAATTACGACTTTGTGCATTGCTGTAATTCAGCGGCACTAGCGGCATACGGCTCCTTTGCCCATACCTTGGTACGCCCGGGCATTATTTTATACGGCGAAAATCCATCTGACGACGTTACCCTTGCAAAGCTTATGCCCGCAATGTCTTTAAAAGCCGTTGTAGCACATGTAAAAACCATGAGCGAAGGGCGCGACATCAGCTACGGCAGAAGCTACACCACCACCCATGCAACCACAGTGGCCACCCTAACGGTAGGTTATGCCGACGGATATCCGCGCGCGCTTTCCGGCAAGGGTACGGTATCTATCCACGGCAAGCCCTGCCCTGTGATTGGCAAGGTGTGTATGGACCAGATGATGGTAGATATAACGGGGCTTAAAAATGTGAAGCCCGGGGACATTGCCACCGTATTCGGTGCGCCCACCTGCGACAGCGCGGCGCATATCGCCGCCCTTACAAACACCGTAACCTACGAAATACTATGTGGAATTAACCGCCGTGTCCCTCGCATTTACACCGAAAACGGTGCAGAAATTTATTGCGTGGATTATTTGGCATAGCGAAAGCCGCAAAACGCAATTGCTGTTTTATTGGCGGCTATCCCCCAACATTTTACAAAGAGCCTATATTCTCCGCAAAACCGAATTTACAAAAAGTGCTGTCGGCAAAGGTAGTAAAACCTTGCTGACAGCACTTTTTTGGGTTTTTAATATATATGTACAAATACAATTACGCCCGTTGCCCCAAGAGGCAAATTGCCGTATCTCACGGCTTATTGCAGCTTGCCGATGAAATAAGCTGTTTATTTATTTGCCGTTTGCTTGGTGCTTTCCTGTGTGGCGGTGCTTTGGGGCACATTGTTTTTATGCCTTGGCGTGTGCATAAGCATAAAAATTTCCGACACCTTGGCATATAAAAAATATAACGTAGCAAGGCTTAATATTCCCGTACACACCATGAGGACTGTTTGTAAAATCGGATCAAAAATAGGTACTGAAAGCAACATCTTAAACGCAAAAATTATCATTGCGGTCATCAGCACTACCGCCAATACGGTAGCCGCCAGCTTGCGCAACAGCTCTTTTCTACGCGTCAAAACCAACACGCCCTTTCTTTTTGCAGCAGTAAATAATTATTTCGTGCCAAAAATGCGGTCGCCTGCGTCGCCAAGGCCCGGTATGATATAGCCATTTTCGTTCAGCTTTTCATCTAATGCGGCGCAGTATATTTCAACATCAGGGTGTGCCGCAACAAGGCGGTTAAGCCCTTCGGGTGCCGCGATAATGCAGATAAATTTAATGGTGCGCGCTCCGCGCTTTTTAATCTGTGTAATAGCGTCGCAAGCGCTTCCGCCTGTGGCAAGCATTGGATCCAGCACAAACACATCGCGCTCTGCAATATCCTCGGGCAGCTTGCAGTAATACTCAACAGGCTCTAGGGTTTCTTCGTCACGGTACATGCCGATATGCCCTACCTTTGCGGCAGGAATAAGCGACAGCATGCCGTCTACCATGCCAAGGCCTGCGCGCAAAATAGGCACAAGGGCAAGCTTGCGGCCTTGCAGCATACGGGTTTTCGCAATGGCTATAGGTGTTTCAATTTCTACTTCCTCTGTGGGCAGGCCTCTTGTTGCCTCGTAGCAAAGCAGCATTGCAAGCTCGCTTACAAGCTCTTTAAATTCTTTTGTTCCTGTATTCTTATTGCGCAAAAGGCTTACCTTGTGCTGTACCAAAGGGTGGTTCATAATTGTTGCTTCTTTACTCATTGTAAAAACTCCTTTTAATTCTTTATTGATTAGGCACAGGTGCTATGCCGAAAGCTGCGTTGCGGCATTTGCATAACGTCTGCGCTTATAGCTTATGTTGCGGTTCGTTTTCAAGAGCCGTTAGCTTGGCGACGCGCAGTGCATGTCGCCCTCCCTCAAATTCGTTTTCCAAAAAGGCGTCTGCCAGCTCGCAAGCAAGCCCTGCGCCCACCACTCGCCCACCAAGGCAAAGGGCATTTGCGTCGTTGTGTATGCGTGTATATTTTGCGCTGAAAACGTCGGAGCAGCAGCAAGCGCGTATGCCTTTTATCTTATTTGCCGCCATGCTTATGCCCACGCCCGTGCCGCAAAATAATATAGCTAAATCGCACTGCTTGTCCAGCACCGCGCTACACGCGGGCACTGCAATGTCGGGATAATCCACGCTCTCGCCATTATTTGTTCCAAAATCCCGAAAGGCATAGCCCTTTTCGGCAAGATGCTTTTTCATTGCCTCTTTCAGTTCGTAGCCGCCGTGGTCTGCCGCAAGTGCAATAGTTTTACTCATGTTTTTTGCTCCCTTTCCTGTCTTTCGCGTTCCGCTTGCGATAAGCGGTGATATTCTGCCGTAAGCTCTGCCGCCGTGCCATATGCCTTGTTTTCATATTGTGCCATTGCCGCAAGGCAAACGCCTGCACCGCGCGGTGCTTTAAATATTTCTTCGGGCTGTTTTACTCCGCTGATATCTCCAAATGCTTTTGCGCAAATATCCCCACCGTCGCCGATAATCCACAATGGCTTTTCGGCCTTTTCCGCAAAGCTTTTAAGAGCAATGGCGGGTGCCGCGCTGTCCTCTGTAAGCCGCTGTACCTGCGCACCGTGCTTTGTAAACGCAGCATAATACACTTCGCCTCGGCGCGCGTCCAGCGCCGCCAATATAGTGCCCTCGCCGCCAAAGCCATAGGCAAGGCTTTCAAGTGTTGACGTGCCAACGCAGGGCGTATTGTTGGGCAAGGCAAGCCCCTTTACAAGGGCGAGGCCTATACGAATACCCGTAAAGCTGCCGGGCCCTGCATTTACCGCGAATAAATCTATATCCTTTGCGGTGATGCCCGCCATATTAAACGCGCTTTCCACAAGGGGCAAAAGGGACACGCTATGGGTATTGCCGCTATTAAGGTACGCCTCATACAAAAGCCGGCCGTCCTCCATGAGGGCAACGCCGGCTGTTTTACCGGCACTGTCTAAAGAAAAACATTTCATAATGCCGCCCCCTCTATGGTGATGGAGCGTTTGTTTTCTCCGCTATGCCGAATATCTATTTTAATGTTAGGCTCTATCAAGCCCTCCGCCACATTTTCGCTCCATTCTGCCGCTACTATAACGCCGCTGTCGAGATAATCGAACAAGCCTGCCGTTTGCAAATCGTTTAAAGAGGAGGCTCTGTAAAAATCGAAATGGGCAAAGGGCTTTTCTCCGCGGTAATAATTAACAATGGCAAATGTGGGGCTGCCTGCCTTGTCTATGCAAGAAAGCCCTTGGGCAATGCCTGTGCAAAAGGCGGTTTTCCCTGCGCCCATACCGCCTGTAAACGCGATAAAGTCGCCGGGGACGAGGGTTTTTGCAAGGCGAATACCAAGCTCTACTGTTTCTTCCTTGCTGTTTGTAATATACTGCATTGCCCTGCCCCCTTATCTGCCGCGCTAATTTAAGCTTTTAACTATTATAATACATATACGCCTGTAATGTAAAGCATTTGTTAAAAAAATGACATCTTGCTATTGCTTATCGGGCGAAAAAATATTATAATTATAAAAGCAAACAATAATAGATGCACCTTGCCAAAAGCGTTTTTTAATGCAAGATGTAAATATTGCGAAATAAGAAAGGAAAGATAACAAATGAGCTTAGGTAAAAAGACTGTTGACGACATTGCCGTAAAAGGCAAAAAAGTGCTTGTGCGCTGCGATTTTAACGTACCTATGAAAGAGGGCGTTATCACTAATGATAATCGTATTGAGGCTGCTCTGCCCACTATTAAAAAATTAATTGCAGACGGCGGCCGCGTTATCCTTTGCAGCCATCTTGGCAAACCCAAAAACGGCCCTGAGGAGAAATTTAGCCTTGCAGCCGTTGCACTGCGCCTTTCCGAAATGCTGAATAAGCCTGTAGTGTTCGCAAACGACGATAACGTCGTGGGCGAAAACGCCAAAAAGGCAGTTGCCGCAATGAAAGATGGCGACGTGGTTTTGCTACAAAACACACGTTTCCGCAAAGAAGAAACCAAAAACGAGCCTGCTTTCAGCAAAGAGCTTGCCGATTTGTGCGAAGTGTATGTAAACGACGCTTTCGGCTCTGCACACCGTGCCCACTGCTCTACTGCCGGCGTGACCGAATATATTAAAGACACTGCCGTAGGATATTTAATGGGCAAAGAAATCGAATATCTGGGCAATGCCGTAAACGCGCCTGTGCGCCCATTTGTTGCCATTTTGGGCGGTGCAAAGGTTGCCGACAAATTAAACGTTATCGACAATCTGCTTAATAAGGTAGATACACTTATCATCGGCGGTGGCATGGCATATACTTTCCTTGCCGCCAAAGGCTGCGAAGTGGGCAAATCCTTAGTAGACATGGAAAAGCTGGCATATTGCAAAGATATGCTTGTTAAGGCTGAGGAAAAAGGCGTTAGCTTATTATTGCCTACAGATACCACTATTGCCTCCGCTTTCCCCGATCCTATCGACGCACCATGCGAAGTGAAAACAGTGGATTCCACTGCTATTCCTGCCGACATGATGGGCCTTGACATAGGGCCTAAAACACAAGAGCTTTTTGCAAATGCAATCAAGAACGCGAAAACAGTGGTATGGAATGGCCCTATGGGCGTGTTTGAAAACCCAACTCTTGCTGCCGGCACAAAGGCTATCGCAAAGGCAATGGCAGAAACAGATGCCACCACGGTTATCGGCGGCGGCGACTCTGCGGCGGCCGTTATCCAAATGGGCTATGCCGACAAAATGACTCATATTTCCACAGGCGGCGGCGCAAGCCTTGAATACCTTGAGGGCAAGGTTTTGCCGGGTATCGACTGCATTGCAAACAGCTAATTTACGCTGTAATTACGCCGTTTAACAAATTATCGTCACTAAGGCGGAGGCTCTGCCTCCGCCGATTTTATATCATATCAAAGGCTAGCTTATGCGCCTTTATAACGAAAGGAATTAATCACCATGAACAAAACATTGCGTAAAGCCATTATCGCAGGCAACTGGAAAATGAACAAATCTGCCACCGAGGCCGCCACATTAATAGACGAGCTTATCCCTGCCGTAAAAGCTGCCAATTGCGAGGTGGTAATTTGCACACCATATACAAGCCTTGCGGTTGCCGTGGCAAAATGCAAGGGCACAAATATTCACGTTGGCGCACAAAACGTTCATTTTGAAAAAAGCGGCGCATATACAGCCGAAATATCCGCCGACATGCTGAAGGATTTGGGCGTGGAATATGTTATCACAGGCCATTCCGAGCGCCGTCAATATTTTGCCGAAACAAACGAAACTGTTAATAAGCGCACAGTTGCGGCGCTTGCGGCAGGCCTTAAAGTAATTGTGTGCGTGGGCGAAAGCCTTGCCGAGCGCGAGCAAGGCATCACCGAGGAATTGGTGCGCCTGCAAACCAAAATCGCCCTTGGCGGCATCTCTGCCGAGGACATGAAAAACGTTATTATCGCCTATGAGCCAATCTGGGCAATAGGCACAGGCCGCACCGCCACAAGCGAGCAAGCCGAGGAAGTATGCGCGGCTATCCGCAAGGTAGTGGGCGAAATATACAGCGAAAGCGTAGCCAACGCCCTTACAGTGCAGTACGGCGGCAGCATGAACGCGGCAAACGCAGACGAGCTACTTGCAAAGCCTAATGTTGACGGTGGGTTAATCGGCGGCGCGTCACTTAAAGCAGATGCTTTTGGCGTTATCGTAGCAGCCGCATCTAAATAATTTTTACAGCATTAAAGGAGTTACAAATGAAACCATTATTACTTTGCATTTTAGACGGCTTTGGCTGGGTACCAGAAAAAGCCTATGGCAACGCCATTGTAGGCGCAAACACGCCAAATCTTGACCGCATGTTTGCTGAATATCCGTACACCACTATCGGTGCCTCCGGCATGGACGTGGGCTTGCCCTACGGGCAGATGGGCAACAGCGAGGTCGGCCACACAAATATCGGTGCAGGGCGCATTGTATATCAAGAGCTTACCCGCATTTCCAAAAGCATTAAAGACGGCGATTTTTTTGAAAACCAAGCCTTAAAAGATGCTGTAGCAAGTGCCAAAAACGGTGGTAAAGCTTTGCACCTTATCGGGCTTTTATCAAACGGCGGCGTACACAGCCATAACGAGCATCTGTACGGGCTTTTAGAGCTTGCCAAAAAAGCAGGGCTTACCGAGGTGTATGTTCATGCTATTATGGACGGCCGCGACGTGCCGCCGGATTCCGGCAAGGGCTTTATTGCGGAATTGGAAGCAAAGCTTAAAGAAATCGGCGTTGGCAAAATAGCCTCCGTAATGGGCAGATATTACGCTATGGATCGCGACAACCGCTGGGATCGCGTGGAAAAAGCTTATGCCGCTATGGTGTATGGCGAGGGCAACAAAGGCTCCGCCGATAGCGTAATGGCAGATAGCTATGCCGAGGGCGTAATGGACGAATTTGTCATTCCAAGCGTTACCTGCGAGGGTGGACGCATTTCTAAAGACGACAGCGTGATTTTCTTTAATTTCCGCCCCGACCGCGCAAGAGAAATTACACGCACCTTTGTAGACGACGCTTTCGACGGCTTTGTTCGCAAAAGCGGACGTTTCCCACTTCATTACGTTTGCTTTACCCAATATGACGTCACCATGCCAAACGTGCATGTGGCGTTCGCGCCCCAAAGCCTCGACAATGTGCTTGGCGCATATCTTGCCGCAAACGGCAAAACCCAGCTCCGCATTGCAGAAACCGAAAAATACGCCCATGTTACTTTCTTTTTCAACGGCGGCGTAGAGGCTCCTTTCAGTGGCGAAGACCGCGCCCTTGTGCAAAGCCCTAAAGTAGCCACCTACGATTTACAGCCCGAAATGAGCGCGTATCTTGTAGCAGAAGAATGTGTAAAGCGTATTCGCAGCGAAAAATATGATGTAATCATTCTAAACTTCGCCAACTGCGACATGGTTGGCCATACAGGCTTTTTTAACGCCGCCGAAAAGGCAGTCGAGGCTGTAGATAAATGCGCAGGGCTTGTAATAGACGAAGTGCTTGCCAAAGGCGGCACCGTGCTTTTAACAGCCGACCATGGCAACGCCGACCAAATGTACGACGCAAACGGCGGCCCATTTACCGCCCACACCACTAACCCAGTACCGTTCCTAGTGGCAGGCCAAGGTGATGTAAAGCTGCGCAGCGGCGGCGTGCTTGCAGACATAGCACCCACCATGCTCGGCATTATGGGCATGGCTGTACCAAAGGAAATGACAGGCAAAAGCATTGTAGAATAGCCCTAGTTTCCCAAATTCTCGGCAGTTTTCAGCAGCTTACTAACAAACAAGTCTGTGGGCTTGTTTGTTAGTAAGCTTATCTTATGTGCGTACCGGCACATGCATTATTAAACATGCAATTGCGTAAACCGGTGACGCTAAATGCAAAAAATGTAATGAAAAAGTTCTTAGCTATTGACAAAAGCACTTTAAAACTATATAATATCCAAGTAACCCATGGTTAGCGCTTAACAATAACCTTATGTGATATGTGGCTTTATCACTTTGTTCTATCCTGTTACAACACATCATGTTTTGAGGCAATTTTGTGTCAAGCCCGTACTATAATAGGCTGCACAGAGAAAATCGTTTCACATATGGCCCGGTAGTTCAGTTGGTTAGAACGCTAGCCTGTCACGCTAGAGGTCGTCGGTTCGAACCCGATCCGGGTCGCCATTTTTGCTGTTTTAGCTCAGTCGGCAGAGCACTTCCTTGGTAAGGAAGAGGTCGAGCGTTCGAATCGCTTAAACAGCTCCATAACAGGTTGACAAATTTCAGAAATGAAACTTGTCAACCTTTTCTTTTTAGCTTATAATGGTGGTGTAAAGATTATTTATATTTATTTGCAAAGTCTATTGACTATCACCTTGGGTGTTAGCTTATGATAATATTGAGGTGATTGATATGCTAATAAATGAAACAAGCAAAGCAACGAATTTGACAAAAAAGGCAATTGAATATTATGTGGAGCAAAGAATGATTTGTCCCCGTGTTTTAGAAAACGGATATCGAGATTTTAGCGAAGCGGATATTT
>JAVWZM010000017.1:0-35932 GCA_036661035.1 Oscillospiraceae bacterium | reverse complement strand
ACACAGAGCCCCGCCCCTACGGAGTGGGGAGAATACGGCAAGATTGCACTATCACGCAGAGATTGCAAAATGCAGTTAAACTGCAAAACCTAGCGGGCGGAGCAGGAGCAAAACAGTTGCCTTGTAAACGCGAAGTGCTTTGCCGCATTACGTCCTTAAAATTATTGTACCATATTGGTAATTTTATTGCGATAGATTTATTTTTGATTAATATATTTTATCCGCCGTATTTTTACAACGCTATGCATAATGTTCTTTAATTCTCTATTATTTGTCCCTTTTCTCTTGACTGTATTTTTTTTGCAAGGTACAATAAGTGTTGAGAGGAAATGTGATTATGACAAAAGAAAAAAATCAAGGGCTTACAGATATGACGGTAGGCAGCGCAACAAAGCATATTGTGCGCTTTGCAATACCACTTTTGATAGGCAATATGTTCCAGCAATTATATAATATGGTAGACAGCATTGTGGTGGGCCGCTTTGTGGGCAAAACCGCACTTGCGGCAGTGGGCACGGCGTTTCCCGTTATCTTTTTGCTGTCCAGCCTTTTTATGGGGCTTGGCATTGGCGCAATGGTAATGGTAAGCCAATATTACGGTGCCGGCGATAACGCTAAAATGAAAGCCACTGTTGACACTATTTACACAGGGTTAATGATAGGCGTGGTGCCCCTTTCGCTTTTTGGCATATTTATCAGCGGCCCTGTTTTGCACCTGCTGAATGTGCCAACGGACACCTATGGCGAAAGCCACATCTACATGCTGATTGTACTGGGTGGGCTTATCGGTACACTTGGGTATAACGCAAACGCGGGCATTTTGCAAGGCCTTGGCGATTCTCGCACGCCGCTTTTGTTCCTTGTGATAGCCTGCGCCCTTAATATTGTACTGGATTTGTTTTTCGTGCTGGTCATTCCCCTTGGCGTTGCAGGTGTGGCTATCGCCACTGTTATAGCGCAGATATTCAGCTGGCTTTTCGGTATTTTTTACATTAACAAAAAATATCCCGAGCTGCACATAAGCCTTTTTGGCTTTAGGTTTGATAAAGAGCTTTTTAAGAAAATAGTTAAGCTTGGCGTGCCTGCCGGCATACAGCAAGCATTGTTCAGCATCGGCGTAATGGCATTGCAGCGCCTTGTAAACAGCTACGGCTCCGACTTTATGGCAGGGTATAATGGTGCAAACAAGCTAGACACCTTTGCCTTTATGCCTATACAAAGCTTTGCCACCGCTGCCACCACCTTTGTAGGGCAAAATATAGGTGCGAAAAAGCCTGAGCGCGTAAAAAACGGCACAATATCTGCCCTTGTGTTAAGCTGCATTTTCAGCATAGCCGCCGCTTTAATATTAATGCCCTTTGGCGACTTTTTGATGCGCATGTTCTCAACCGAGCAAGCCGTAATAGATTCCGGCATGGCATATCTTACACGCATAATGCCATTTTACTCCATGCTTGCAATAATGTTCGTCTTAAACAGCGTAATGCGCGGAGCGGGGGAAATGATGGTGCCGCTTATTTCGTCTATTTTATCCCTTTGGCTTGCCAGAGTGCCTGCCGCATATATACTTGCCGCCACATTGGGGCGCGACAATATGCATTACTGCTTTGCCATAGGCTGGGTACTTGGCCTATTGCTAACGGTGCCGTATTTCTTTAGCGGAAGATGGAAAAAGAACAGCGTAATTTAACTCGTATGTGCAGTTACTCAGCTTTAAAAGCACAATCCACTCATGCAGCCTATAAAAGAGCAATCTCCCTCAAAATGGTTTTTCTAGCCATTTTGAGGGAGATTTTTTATGGCTCTTTGTCAAATGTTGGGGTAGCTATCCGTAAAATAGAAATTGCGCTAAGGTGTTCTATGCAAGGACACCTTGGCGCAATTCATCTTTTATCTGCCCAAACATTTTACAAAGGGCTTTCATTTGCAGCTTACGCCGCTAATTTAAAGGTAAGCTTTACAGGGTTATGGTCGCTAAATTCATAGCCTGTATCTATATTTAGGCTTTGAGCGTCGATATTGTCCGACACTATAAACCCATCTACCACGGTTTCAAAATTTACGCCTTTTTTGTATGGAATATCCGCGCCGCGGCAAGTTGCCACCTCGTGATCGTTTACTGCTGACACTATGCTGTAGCCCTTTGCCAAATCTGCGTTTGACAGCTCGTATACCCAGCCCGGAAACTGTTGCTGTGAAGGAAACGCGTTTGCGGTATCGCCAAGAGCATGGTTAAAATCTCCGCCCACAATAACGTAATTTCCCTTATCAAGCTCCTCGGTAAGCACCTCATTTAAAAGCTTTAGCTGCGACGCTCGTATTGTGCCGCCTTTATCGTAGGCAGACATATGGCTGTTGATTATCACAAGCTCGCCACCGCCCTCTACAGGCGCACGGGTTACGGCAAAGCAGCGATCCAAATCGAAAAACTTGGTAAAAAAGCTGTTGTCCACAGGATAGCTGCGGCGCACAGCCTCGCTTGTTTTTACGTCTGCCAAGGTGGATACGCCTGCTATAGTTTTGCCATGTGGATCGTTAAAAGGATACATTAAAAAAGCCGAGTGAAAATTTTCGGCATAGCTTTCGCTATGGTTTGGAAAGGCATCGGCCAATGCCTTGCGCTGGTTGATATGAAAGCTGCGAGTTGCGTCCTCGTCTACCTCTTGCACAAGGTAAAAATCTGCATCTAGCGCTTTAAGGGCTTTTACGGCGCTGTCTGTATTGCGCGCGGCGGCTTCCTTGCTAGATGCTTTGCCGTATTTGCCGCTAACCGCTGTGCCGTCCAGCATAACGCCTGTATCCATAAAAAACGAATATTCTCTGTCGTATGCGCCAAAGCCGATATTAGATGTTACGGCTGTATATTCCTTGCCCTGTTTGAGCATGGTGCTTTGCCCGTTTGCAATATCAAGCTTTGCAAAATCTTCTATGCGATAATATTGCAGCTGCGCGTACAATATGTAACCGCCCACTATTAGCACAAGTGCCAACACTATGCCCAAAATCGCCAATAAGCCGCGCTTTAAAACCTTTTTCATCACAATTCCCCCTTAATGCCGATGCCGTAAACAGCATCTTATGGATATTTGAACACAATATAAATTACATGGGTATGTGGTTATTTTACCATTTTAAAGTGCAAATGTAAATTATTTTTATGCTTTTAGCACAAAAATATCTTTTTCGTCAAAGGATAAGCCCACAATATCACCTATTTGATAGGGACTGTTTGCGATATCGGTTGCGTAAAGCGTGCCAACATCTTGAGCAACGCGCAAAACAGTTTTGTTTGGCAAGCATATTTTCGCTATTACCTGCCCCTTAATATAAGCTGTGTTTTCGCTGATAACATGCAGATTTTTTTCGTAAATTCCTACAAAATCTCCTTCTTTGTTCGGAATATTAATGTTTAGCACGTCCGAATAAACACCTTGCTCGGTTTTTGACAGGGGGATAAAATTGCGGCAACCGAAAAGCCTTGCCGACACCACATAATGAGGCGCGCTGAAAAGCTTGCGCGTATCGCCACATTCCACCACATGGCCGCCATGCAAAAGGCAAAGGCGGTTTGAAGCCTTATAAAGCTCCTGTAAATTATGAGAAACATACAGCACATTTCCGTTAAACGCGTTTAGCAGCGGCAAAAATTCGTCTTCTATATCGTTTTTCAGCATGGTATCAAGTGCCGAAAACGGCTCGTCTAATAAAAGCAGCTCAGGCTCGGCGGCAAGGCATCTTGCCAAGGCGGCGCGCTGTTTCTGCCCACCTGAAAGCTGCGAGGGATATCGGTTTTCGCAGCCGCCAAGCTGCAAAAGCTTAATATATTTTTCGCACAATTCGCCTTTGCGGTTTTTATCTTTTACGCCTGCACCTACGTTTTGCAAAAGAGTCATGTTTGGAAAAAGGGCACAGCTTTGAAACAAATATCCGATATTCCGCTTTTGTGGCGGCAAATTAATATGCATTTCGCTGTCGAACAAGGTGCGCCCGTTTAAAACTATTTTGCCGCTTGTGGGCTTTATAAGCCCTGCTATACAGCCAAGCGTCATGCTTTTGCCTGCGCCAGACGCGCCCAAAATGCCTAAAACGCCGCTTTCCTCGGATATCTTCACTCGTAATGTAAAGCCGTCCAGTTCTTTTAATATATCTACAAATAAGCTCATGCGCCTGCACCCCGCTTTGCTCGTTTCGCGCTATAGCCGTTGATAATAGCAAGCATGGCACAGCTTACGGCGGTAATGATAATCACCCACACTGTAGCGGCGCGCATGTCGCCACCTGCCATGGCAAAATAAATAGCCAATGGCATGGTTTGTGTGCGGCCGGGGATATTGCCCGCTATCATCATGGTTGCACCAAATTCCCCCAGTGCGCGGGCGAAAGAAAGCACAATGCCCCCCACAATGCCCTGCCACGAAAGGGGCAAAAGCAAGCGGAAAAATATTTTCGCCTCGCTCATGCCAAGGGTGCGTGCGGCGGATATAAGGGTATTGTCCACTTGCTCAAATGCCGAAATTGCCGCGCGATACATAAGGGGAAAAGCCACTACAGCCGCCGCCAAAAGCGCCGCCTGCCATGTGAAAATAAAAGAAATATCAAGCTTTGCCATAAATTGCCCCACAGGGCTGTTTTTGCCAAAGCACACCAAGAGGTAAAAACCCACAACGGTTGGCGGCAAAACAAGGGGCAGACTGAAAAGCACATCTGCAATATATCTTGCCGCGCCATGTGTTTTATAAACCAGCCTTGCCGCAACAAGCCCTAATATAAACACTATTATTGTGGCTAAAATGGATATTTTTACAGATACCCAAAGAGGACGAAAATCCATGGTGCCGCTCCGTTCTGTTTTAGTATAGCAATGTGCGTATACCGCACCGCTTTATACAGCAATTTTCCCTTTGATTGTCCTACTAAAGCCCTCGTCCTTGATGTATGCAACCGGACAAAAGGCTCGCGTACAATGGCAATAATAAGTCAAGTTGCTATATTAAAGCTTGCGCGCTTTATTTTAATTATTCCGCCATTGTAAAGCCGTATTTTACAAAAATTTCTTTTGCCTTATCGCATTCGAGATACGTGGCAAAGCTTTCTGCCGCCTTTGGCTCTTTGCTTGCTTTTATAACGCTAAGGGGATATTTAATAGGCTTATGGCTGCCCTCCGGCGCAAATGCACAAAGCTGTACCTTGTCGCTGATAAGCGCGTCTGTTTCGTACACAAGCCCTGCATCTGCGTTGCCTGCCTCTACCCAAGAAAGCACCTCGCGCACATCTTTTGCAAAAACCAGCTTGTCTTTTATTTTATCCGAAAGCCCTAATTTTTCAAAAACTTCTTGGGCATATTTACCTGCCGGCACGCTTTTTGCGTCGCCAACCGCTATTTTGCCAACATTCTCAAGCTCGGCAAAATCTTTTATCGGTGCCGCATCTTTTGGCACTATAAGTGCTAAACGGTTTTGCAAAAGGGGTTTTGCGCCGCTGTCGGCTAAAAGACCTGCGTCTTTTAAAGCGTCCATTTGCTTTTGCCCTGCGGATATAAACAAATCCGCAGGTGCGCCTTGCTCTATCTGCTGCTGCAAAGTGCCTGACGCGCCGTAGCTTACAGTGATTTTCACTTTATTTTCCTCTTGATATTGCGCGATAATTTCGTCCATTGCGTCCGCAAGGCTTGCCGCCGCAAGCACTGTTAATTCCGTGGGCTTTGCACCGCAGCTTACAGCCGCAAGTGCCATTGATATTACCATTAGTATACTAATTACTTTTTTAAACATGATTATTCCTCCGAGTATATTTATTCTTTTCGGGCACATTCGCCTGCTTTGCCTGTTAATATTTCGATGCCGTGCTTTATTGACGGCAAAATGTATTCCGCACATTCCTTTGCCGCCTTTGGGCTGCCCGGCAAATTTACAATAAGACATTCGCCGCGCAACACAGATACCCCTCGCGAGAGCATGGCACGCGGTGTAATGGAAAGGGAATACGCGCGTATTGCCTCGGCTACGCCATGTGCGTTTCGCTGAGAAACCGCCATAGTTGCCTCGGGCGTATTGTCGCGAGGGGAAAAGCCCGTGCCGCCTGTGGTTAATATTAAGTTTGCATGCTCTTTATCGCAAAGCTCTATAAGCGCATTTTGTATTTCCTCTTTATTGTCCGAAACCAGGCGATAAGCGCATAATTCATAGCCATTCTCTTGCAGTATATCCTGCAAAATGCGTCCGCTTTCGTCTTGGCGTGTGCCTGCCGCGCCTTTGTCGCTTGCTGTAAGCACTGCGGCTTTCATTGTCATACGCTAAGCACCTCCATGATATCCCCTTCTTTTATTGTGCCGCCCACCTCTACTGTGGAAAACACACCTTCACGGGGCATGATGCAATCGCCCATTTTTTTAAATATCTCACAGCCTTGGTGACATTCCTTGCCTATCTGCGTCATGCGCAGCAGCACGTCCCCCACTCGCAAAAGGGTGCCCACAGGCAAATTGCGAAAATCTATGCCCTCTACCACTAGGTTTTCGCCAAAGGCACCGTCGCACACCTCTGCACCGCGAGCGCGAAATTCTTCTATTTTATTGAAAGACAAAAGGCTTACCTGCCTGTGCCAATCCCCTGCGTGGGCATCGCCTTCTATGCCGTAGCCTTGGCGAAACACCGCAGAATGTACATTCACTTTTTGGGTGCCGCGCTTTTCGCTAAGGCACACTGCTATTACTTTTCCCATAATTATCCTCCTATTTGTGCCATGCTTTTTACGCTTGTACATGGCGCTGTGTTAAAATGATGGCATGCCGGCTTTGCATATACGCTTTTTTTAATTGCTTCTTTTAAATCGCCGCCGCTTTGCAGCACCGCCTTTAAATCCACACCGTCGTCTGAGCCGAGGCATGTGCGCAAAAAGCCCTCTGCCGTAAGGCGTATGCGGTTGCAATCTCCGCAAAAAGCGTGGGACATGGGGCTAATCATGCCAATGCGCCCCTTTATGCCCTCAAAGCTGTAATATTGTGCAGGGCCGTCACAATGATATCTGTCGTGTGCTTGCCAATTGCTGTATCGCTTTTTCAAAAGCTCCAGCAATTCGCTATTGGAAACACCTTTTAACCCGTGAGCATCGCCCATGGGCATCAGCTCTATAAAGCGAATATCCACGCGCAGCCTATCGGCAAGGGAGCAAAGCTCGCTAACCTGCTCTTGATAATGCTCGTACAGCGGCACGCAGTTTATGCGTACCTGCACGCCCGCCTCTACCGCCGCCTCTATGCCCTCAAGCACCGCAGAAAGCTTATCCATGCCTGTAATCTCTTTAAATAAAGCGGCATCTAAAGTATCTAGGCTGATATTTATTTTAGATATGCCTGCCGCTAAAAGCGCAGGCAATTGCTCTTTTAAAAGCACCGCATTTGTGGTAAGGGCAATATGCTCCACACCTTTAATATTATGTATTGCCGACACAAGCTTTGGCAAATTTGGCCGCACCAATGGCTCGCCGCCAGTCAAACGGATTTTCTTAATGCCAAGCTCAGCCGCCGCCGCGCATATTTTTTCTATTTCGTCAAAGCTTAAAACATGCTCATCACATTGCTGTGGGTGGCAATATTTACAGGCTAGATTGCAGCGTCCTGTTACCGACACTCGCAAGTATTCTATTTCTCTATTATAGCTGTCCAGCATAATTTATCCCCTTTTATTCGGAGTGTGTTTTGTAAAAAGCAACGGTTTTACGCGTTATACACACCCGATTTTCCGCCCTCTTTATGCACAAGATGAATATCCGTAAGCACCATGCCCTTATCTATAGCCTTGCACATATCGTACACCGTAATAAGCGCAAGGGAAACGCCCGTTATTGCCTCCATCTCCACGCCCGTGCGCCCTGTTACGCACACCTCGCATATTGCTTTAAGAGTGCATGTTTCGGCATTTGTTTCAAAATCTATAGTGCATTTTGAAATAGGCAGTGGGTGGCAAAGAGGGATAAGGCTTGAAGTGTTTTTCGCCGCCATAATGCCTGCCACTCGCGCCACGCCTAATATATCGCCCTTTTTGCTTTTGCCGTCGCTGATAGCCGCAAACACCTCGGGGCATACGTGCAGGCTGCCCTCGGCAATTGCCTTGCGGCTTGTTATGTCTTTAGCTGATACGTCCACCATAATGGCGTTGCCGTTTTCGTCTATATGTGTTAATTCCATTTTGTTTCCTTTCGCAGAGTGTTTATTTTATTACATACTGCGCCCAAAGCCACAGTTTGGAAAATGGCAACATTCGCAGTTTAAGCATAAACCGCCTGCGCCCATTTTAGTTAAATCCGCTTTAGTTACAGGCAAATTTGCAAATACTCGCGGCAAAACCAAGTCCAGCACTGTGCGCTTTGCAAACATTACACAGCCGGGTAAGCCCAACACAGGCTTGCCGTTAAGATAAGACACCAAAAACATTGCCCCCGGCAGCACCGGTGCGCCGTAAGAGATAATCTCTGCGCCTGCCGCGCGTATAGCCGCAGGTGTGCGGTCGTCGGGGTCCACGCTCATGCCGCCTGTGCAAAGCACAAGGTCTGCACCTTTGGCAAAAAATGCGTTTATGTCTGCCGCTATCACATCTCGCTCGTCGCCGGGCTGTGTAACGCCGATACATTCGCCGCCAAATTCTTTTAATTTTTCAATAACCACAGGCGAAAAAGTATCTTCAATGCGTTTTTTTGCTATTTCGCTGCCTGTTGCCACCACGCCAAAACGCTTTTCGTTATATGGCAGCACCTTGAACAGCGGCTCCGATTTGCAAATATTTTCCGCTGTTTCCAGCTCTTTTTCGTCTATCATCAAGGGTATCACGCGCATGCCCGCCAGCTTATCACCCTTTTTCACAGGGAAATAATTGCCTCGGGCGGCAATGGAAATTTGCCCGATATCATTAAGGGCGTACAGCTCTTTATCGTCGTAGCAAAATAGGCCGTCGCAATCGGCAAAAAGCTCTATTTTGCCTTCTTTAATATCCTTATTCTGCATGTTTTCGCCCTTGCATATTGCGCAAAGGCGTAAAGCCGCCTCGTCCTCGTGGATAAATCCGCTTTGCGCCTCGAACACAAACAGGTTTTCCTTACCCATCGAAAGCAAAACAGGTATGTCCTCAGCTTGTACTATATGCCCCTTGCGAAAACGCGCGTCCTTAGTAACGCCCTTGATAATCTGCGTTAAATCGTGGCAAAGCACTTGCCCTACCGCATCTTCTGTTTTAATCTCTTTCATTTTCGTCACCTGTTTTTGTAAAATTTATAAATGCTTTTTGCGCCGCCGAATTAATCTCTGTGCAAAAATCTTCGTACCGCTTACAAAAAGCCTTTGCCTTTGGCGTTACTGTGCTTTTGCCGCCGTGTGCGCCCCCTGCTTTGCCCTCCAGCAGCGCAAAGCCAAGCTCCTTTTCCGCTTTTTTAAGCACGCGCCAAGCCTTGCTGTACGCCATGTGCATTTCCGCGCACGCCCCATGCAAAGAGCCGCTTTGCTCTGTGCGCTGTAATATTTCCACTATGCCGGGGCCGAAAAAATTTTCTTCGCCCGTAAGTGTAATTTTAAGCCGATAAGCAAGCTTTTGCATTTGCGCCTCCCATTAATAATTCCGTCATACTTTAGGAAGTACAACGCTGTGCATATTATGCGCCGCCATTCGGCTTTTTGCAATATGTTTGGCAAAAGCCCTATGGCGGCGCATGTCTTTAAACTATTTGTTTGTTGCCTTATATGCTTCTTCCACAATGCGCTCCATTGCGTTTAAGATGTTTTGGTAGCCTGTGCAGCGGCAAAGATGCCCGCTGATAAGCTTGCGCAGTTCTTCGCGTGTATAGCGTTTGCCTGTGCCGATTATTTCCACAGCCGTCATAATAAGCCCCGGTGTGCAAAAGCCGCATTGTACTGCCGCTTCTTCAATAAACGCTTTTTGGATAAAGCTTAATTCGCCATCGGCGCTTTTTAAGCCCTCTACGGTTAATATTGTTTTGCCGTCTGCCCATAGCGCAAGATAAATGCAGCTATCCACAGCCTCGCCGTCTACAAGCACGGTGCATGCACCGCATTCGCCAACCTCGCAGCCTTTTTTAACGCTTGTAAGGCCTTGGCCTCTCAGCATTTCAAGCAAGCTGTCGCGCGTATCTACAGCTGTTTCTACTTTTTTACCGTTAATGGTAACATTAATTACTTTAAGCATCTACTGCACCCCCTGCATTGCCAATTGCCTGCCGCAGCACGCGGCGGCTAAGCTCTTTTACTAATTGAATACGAAATTCCTTTGATGCGCGCCAGCTTGTGCGTGGGCTTACCTCGCCTGCGGCGATATCGCCTATAGAATATACAAGCTCTTGTGTAATGGCTTTGCCGTTCATGGCGTTTTCCGCCGCTGCACAGCGCATGGGCACGGGGCCCGCTACGCCAAAGGCAAGGCGTATGTCCTCTATGGTTTTTTTATCAGCCGACAAGCGCACGTTTACTGCGCACCCTAAGGTGGCTATATCCATGGCATTGCGCTGGGCATATTTGATATAATGTGCGCCAAAGCCTTCGTAATCGGCTTTGCGGATAAGTATTTCTGTCAAGATTTCGTCGTGGGCACGCTGTGTGCGGCCGGGGCCTGTGTAAAACTCTGCAATTGGCACAAGCCTTTCGCCGTTTTTACCCACAAGATGCAAAACAGCGTTCATGGTGAACAAGGTAGATGCGCTGTCTGCGCTGGTTACGCCGTTGCATACGTTGCCGCCTATTGTGCCGATATTGCGTATCTGGGGGCCGCCCACTTGGTCTACAGCGGCGCCAAGAGCCGGAATATGCTTTTTGACAATTTCGCTTGCGGTAATATGCGCAAAGCTTGTGGCTCCGCCTATGGCAATAGTGCCGTCTGCCTGCATGGAAACGCCTTTTAATTCATTAATATCATGTATACTGATAAGACGGCTGCCTGCAAGCTTGCCCTCGCGAATTTTAATCAGTACGTCGCTGCCGCCGGAAATAATCACGGCGTTTTCATCGGCACAAAGAGCGTCAATGGCCTCGGGTACAGTTTTTGCAATTATAATATTTTCTATATCGTACATAGCCATTCCTCCCTATAAAAGCCCTGCGGCGGTAAAATGTTCTACAAGCTTCTGCGGATTAAGCGGCAAGGTATTTACAGCCACTCCTGTTGCGTGCAAAAGCGCGTTGCGTACTGCGCCCGACGGAGATATTGCCGGCGGCTCGCCCAAGGATTTGTTGCCATATGGCCCTGTTGGATCCACAGTTTGCACAAAATCTACATTCAGCTCCGGTGTGTCCATTGCCGTTGGCAGCTTGTAATCCAAAAGATTATCATTGAGCGCGCGGCCCTTATTGTCGAACAAAAGTTGCTCGCCTAAGGCGTAGCCAAGCCCCATGCTCATACCGCCGTGTACCTGCGCCTCGGCAAGCTTCGGGTTTATCAACACGCCGCTATCGTGAATGTTGATAATGTCGTTGATTTTTATTTTGCCAAGAGGAATATCCACCTCTATGTCGGCAAAGGTTGCGCCGAAGGAATATGTGTTGTTTGTGCAATGATGTGTTGCCTCGGCGGTGATATGCTGAGATTTTTTAAGGCTGTAAAAGGCTTCCATTGCAAGGCTTTCAAGGCTCATCAAAACGCACCCATCTGCTTTAAACACAACATTGCTGTTTACAACATCAAGTGTATCTATCTCTCGCCCTGTAAGGCCGTTTGCAAATTTTAAAATGTTTTCTTTAAACAAAGCCGCTGTTTTTTTAATTGCCATGCCCGAAACATAGGTTTGGCGGCTGGCGTATGCGCCTGTGTCAAAGGGGGTAATGTCGGTATCCTGCGTAGATACAATATGTATATCTTCAAGGCGTATACCGCTTTCGTCGCTTGCCATTTGGCTAAACACCGTGTCTGCGCCTTGGCCTATTTCTGTGGCGCCCATCTGCACTTGGGCAGAGCCGTCTTGGTTTAGCACCATGCGCGCAGAGGAGGTTTCAAGGGATATGGGATATACGCCTGTTTTGTAGCTGAATATCGCCATGCCTACGCCGCGGCGGATATCGCCCTTGTCTTTTGCGTATTCCTTGCGCTTTTCGTCCCAGTGGATATATTCTTTGCCTTTGCGCATACATTCCTCAAGGCCTGTTGTATAGCATTTGATATTTGTGCCCGGATCTGCATAGCCAAGCTTCATGCAGTTTGCAAGGCGCAGCTCAATAGGATCCATGTTAAGTGCCTTTGCAATGTCGTCCATATGGCTTTCTTGGGCAAAGCTTGCCTGCGGAATACCGTAGCCGCGCATTGCGCCGCCTGTGGCGATATTGGTATACACTGTATATGCGTCGCCCTGCATGCATTTTTCTTCTTGATACAAATGGCGAAACTCGTTTGTGGCATTAGCGGCTATGGCGTGGGCGTGGCTTGCATATCCGCCTTGGTTGGATATAGCAGTAACTGCACGCGCTACCATGCGCCCGTTTGGACGCACTGCCGTTTTAACGTCAAATTCTATTGCGTGGCGCACACGTGTGCATGCCATTGTTTCCTCGCGAGAAATTTCCAACTTCACAAGGCGTCCGCCAAGCTGCATAGATAAATATGCGTTAAGCGGCTCGTAAAGCACGTCTTGCTTGTTGCCAAATCCGCCACCGATATATGGCTTTATTACGCGAATACGGCCAAAGGGAATACCCAGTGCCTGCCCGATTACCCTGCGCATAATATGTGGTATCTGTGTTGAAGAAACTACGATAACACGGTTCTTTTCCATATAAGCATAGGAAATGGGCGGCTCTATATGGCAGTGCTGCACCGTTTGTGTTTTGTATTTATCTTCAAATATCTGCACGTCCTCGCCTTTTATTGCGTCCTCAAAGCTTTCGGTGCCGTTTGCCCATTTGCTATGTACAATAACGTTGCCCGGCTTTTCGTCGTGGATATTTACAGCACCCTCTACCATTGCGTCTTGAGTGGTGATATATACGGGATATTCCTCGTATTCCACTTTAATAAGCCTTGCGGCTCTATCTGCCGCAACGTTGTTTTCAGCCACAATAGCTGCTATGTCGTCGCCGTAAATGCGCACACGGCGGTTTAAAAGCTTGCGGTCTGCAATGTCTTGATGCGCCGTCTCTACGCTCCATGGGTGACCTGCCGTAGGAAACTGGATATCTGGCACGTCAAAGCAGGTGAAGATTTTTACTACACCCTCCACTTTTTCCGCCTCGGATATATCCATGCTTTTTACAAGCCCGTTTGCGATTGTGCTATGTACCACCTTGGCATATAGCGCACCCTTAGGCAGCAAATCGTCTGTGTATTTTGCGCCGCCTGTTACCTTTTCGTACGCGTCTACACGCGTAATGCTTTTGCCAATACTCATGAACATACCTCCTATATTCTGCTGTTTATTTGATTTTCTTGCCGTCTTTATATTTAGCACGTATTGTGCGATCGTCGGACATATATATGATGCGCTCTAAGCGGTCGCATATGCTCATTTCCTGTGGGTGCGGCAGCAATTCCTCGCTAAGCACCACTGCGTCCATTGCATAGCCCTTTTCAAAGCTGCCCACCTTGCCGAAAAATTCTCCGCCGCCCTTTGTAGCGATATATAGTGCCTCGGCAAGAGTAAGGGGCTTGCGGCCTTCGTCTACTAAGCGCCAACGCAGCTTAGATACCTGTATTGCGTCTGCCATAGCGCGCAATATAGAAATGTTTGCGCCGCCGGCTACGTCTGAGCCAAGGCCAACCTTAACGCCCTTTTCCAGATATTCGCGCACAGGGGCAATGCCTGAGGATAGGTTGGTGTTCGACTGTGGACAATGCGCCACAAAAACGCCGTTTTTGCGCATAAGCTCTATTTCGTCGGCAGTGGAATGTACGCAGTGCGCCATTATTGTGGGTACCTCGCCGCCAAAAAGCCCAAACTGCTCATATGCCTCGCCATAGCAGGAGGTATTTGGGCAAAGCTCTTTAACCCATGCAATTTCGCCTGCGTTTTCGGATAAATGGGACTGCACGCAAAGATTGTTTTCTTCTTGCAGCTTTTTAAGGCCGCGCATAAGCTCGTCTGTGCATGAGGGGGTAAAGCGCGGAGTTAGAATAGGCTTTATATTGTTTGATTTTTTACAGCGAGAAAGCCAATCTTTTGTATTTGCAAGAGAATTTTCCGTGTCCTCGCGCAAGAAGTCCGGGCTGTTTCTGTCCATATTTACTTTGCCGACAAACGCCGATACACCGCTTGCCTCCAGCTTGTCCATAAGCATTAAGGTTGCATCGGTGTGTATTGTGGCAAACACTACAGCGCGTGTAGTGGCGCTGTTTTTTAAATCGTTTACAAACATGGAATATGCGCGATCGGCATATGCAAGGTCGCCATATTTGCCTTCTTCGGGGAAGGTATATGTATTAAGCCAATCCAAAAGCTCCAAATCCATGCCCGTACCGCGAAAAGCGTATTGGGGCGCATGCACATGTAAATCTACAAGCCCCGGTATAATAAGCCTGTCGCCATAGTCCTCGCACTCGGCACTTGCGTATTCCTTCGGAAGCTCCTTAAATATGCCTACTACCACTCCGTCCTGTGATACTACCCATGAGTTTTCGTGTATTGCCAAAGCCTTTGTGTCGGGGGCGTATACTATCTGCCCCTTGATTGCCTTTAATACTGGCATTATATTTTACCTCTTTTCTGTTATTTTGTCGATAAGTACAAAGCAGCTACTGCAAATTGTGTTGCCGTATCGCTTTGCTCTCGACTATGTGTATAGTATTTATCAAAATGCTATATTGCGCTAAAGCCTATGGCCGGCGCATAGAATCGCCTCGCGAGGGATATAGCAACGTTTACAACCTTTAAAACACCACCTATCATAAGTTAGTTGCTATATCATATTTATGATTAATGTTGAACTATATTCGGTATTGCGGTATAATGATGTAAAAGTATTACAAATCGCAATGCCATGCAGAAATTTAAAAGTCATACTTATTTCTTACGATATAATATTACACGATTACAGCAGTTTCTTCAAGGCATATTATGCACAATATTTACCCAATATCTTTGTGCTTAAAGCACAGCGAAAGGAAGTAACACCATGTCATCAGATTTTTCCATGCCTAATTTAGGGGGGAATTTAATGTCCACCCAAGTTAGCTCCTTGCTTATCAAAGCACTGAAGGAGGGTGAGTATTCCACCTGCGAGCGTTTGCCTGCGGAGGTAGATTTAGCTGTGCGCCTTGGCGTAAGCCGCACCGTTATCCGCGATGCCTTGTCGGACCTAGAGCGCGAGGGCTTTATAGAGCGTGTGCGCGGCATAGGCACAGTGATAAACCGCAACATTGTAGGGCTAGACAATAGGCTGGATTTAAAGTTTGAATATAACGAGCTTATTAAAAATGCAGGGTATCGTCCACATACCGATAATGTGCGCACTCGCATAGAGCTTGCCGATTCCACCCTTTCTTTTCAGCTTGAAGTAGATGTGGGTTCCCCTATTGTTGTATGCGAAAAACGCATTTTGGCAAACGACCGCCCTGTGATATATTCTGTGGACTATATCGCCATGGAGCTTTTTGGCAATAGAGATATAAACGGTATAGATTGGTCGCGCCCTGTTTTTGATATTTTGGATAAAGACTGCGGTGCCATGGTTACAAGCAATATCACCCATGTTTCTGCCACAAACGGCGATCCTGCCGTGCGTGAAAAGCTTGCCCTTTCTTCCTATGAGGCTCTTTTATTAATGGACGAAATAAGCTATAGCAAGCTTTGCCGCCCTGTGATGCGCTCGCTTTCGTATTATACGGATTTCTTCGATTTTACAATGCTGCGTAAAAAGTTTTAGCCCATTACACGGCTTATTATAGGGAAGCGCCACGGCTTGAAGCGGTAATCCGCAAACTAAGGCTGTGGCGTTTTTGTTTAAATAAATGGAGGATAAATTTTGGCTTTTGAATTAATGGGGCTTAACAATAGCCTTTTGCAAAAATACGCCGTACAGCAAATTGTGGAATGTAACGAGTTTACAGCGCAGTACGGCCTTGCCTTAACACAAACACAAGCCGTAATGCTTGCCTCCACGCGGGCTGCCTCGCTAACCGCAAATGGGCGTGTGGAGTTTGGCGGCGGAGTAATTGATAAAATAATCAAAGAGTTTTGCGACTCGCCCTATATTTCCATGGCTAATTACACCGACACCCTAAATGAACTAATTGACATGTTCTACGCATATAAAAACGATGCTCTGGATTTAATAACCGACGATGAGCTGATAAAATTTATGCACACAGCCTTCGACGGCGTATGCCAAGGCTCTTTAGACCTGCTTAGCGGACGGGAGCTTGCGCAAATGGCAAGCAATTTGCGTTTTGGCAAGGCAGCCGATTATCAAAAAGACGACGAACTAAGCGAAAAGGACGAAAATGGAGAATATTGAAAGAATTTGCCTTGTAAGCAAAGATAATTTAAACGAAGAATTTTATTTCGCGTCCTTAACGGAGGAAGCATACCGAAAAGGGCTTTTATACGAAAACGATATTGAAAAGCTGCAAATGGATATTCTTGCACTTTTAGCATATAAAACAGAGCGATATACAAGCGGCGAAAGCAGCTCTGTGCGTGTGGAAATTGCCGAGAGCATTATGGCGTCTAATATGTACACAATAGGGATATATCTAAAAGCTTTCCCTATACCCGACGATGCCATATCCGCGCTTAGCGGTGAAAGCGTGATGCAGCTTTATACGGCAGGGCGAAGAAAGATTTCCGCAAAGCTGCGCACGGCAAAGCTTTTGTACGGCAAGGTGCGTGATAGCCGCCTTAAAATCGAAAACCACTGCTATAACGAAACCGTTTCAGGCAGCATAAAGCAATTTTTTAAAACCTATAACCCGGATTTTAAGGCACAAGACATTAATATCACTGCCGATTATCCCCTGTGCGTTTCCATAAACAATCTTGTTGGAGTGGAATTTATCGCCCAATATTTGCAGACGCTTTACTGCGAAAACATGTTTTGCGCGCTTTTTTGCAAGGATAGCATTAATAATTTATTACTGGGCTACGACAAGCATTATTCCTCGCTGATATTTAATATTTTTGAGCAGGTATTCACCTGTGGCATCGGCTGTGTGCTTGCAAATACCGATGTGTGGGATTTACAGCTTTCGTCTATAAAGATATCGCAAATATACTCAGCTCTTTCGGATAAGCCTAAAGATGTGGTGCAAAGCGTGGTTGCCCGCGCATATTCACAGCTTATAAAAATCCTTGGCATAAATAACCCCATGCTGCTCGAATATCTTCAAAAATGCATGCCGGGCATTGTATTTAACATTCTAAACGGCATAAAGCTAAATAAGCTTGACGCTGTATTTATACAGGCAAAATACTTTGAAATATTCCAATAATCTTTGCAATTAAAAATCGCCCTCGGCAAGGCATAACGCCTTATCGAGAGCGATTTGTTTTTTGCAAAGTTGCAAGGATAATTATTGTTCTGCCATGCTTAAGGCATTACAATGTTATCTTCCAAAGCCCGTGTATGTTGCAGTAGGCAAATACCTCTACCGCTTTGTCGTCTACTAAAGTAAAGGTAGCTGTAGGCTCTGCGCCTATCTTTAGGGCTTTGCGCTGGCCGCCATTTTCCGTGTTAAGATAAATAAACTCAATATGATGCTCTTGCAGCATCGGGTGCGCCACTGTGCCTACCTTTACGGTAACGGTATTTCCCTCTACGGTTACGCAAGGCAAGTGTTTTTCTACAGCAGCATCAACTGTGTTTGGGATAAGCTCCTCCATGGGTTCGCCGCAGCAAATCATGGGTACGCCTGCATTGTTGATAAGGCCTACTAAATTGCCGCAATGTTTACATCTGAAAAATTTGTGACTGCTCATTACTCTTACCTCCTAAATTCGTTTGGCTACTTGTAATATCTGCAACCCCGTGTTATTCAAACCCACCTGTTGTGCGTGGAAATGGAATAGCATCGCGAATATTGCCTATGCCTGTAAGATACATAACAAGGCGTTCAAAGCCAAGGCCGTAGCCTGCATGCTTTACACTGCCGTAGCGGCGCAAGTCCAGATACGCGCTATAGTCTACCTCTGATAAGCCCATTTCTTTCATGCGCGCTTTCAGCACGTCAAGGCGTTCCTCACGCTGGCTGCCGCCGATAAGCTCGCCCACGCTCGGCACAAGCATATCCGCCGCCGCCACTGTTTTACCGTCCTCGTTTACGCGCATGTAAAAGGATTTAATATCCTTGGGATAGTCTGTTACGAAAACAGGCTTTTTGTAAATTTTTTCTGTTAGATATCTTTCATGCTCGGTTTGTAAATCTGTGCCCCATTCCACTTTGTACTGAAATTCGTCGTTATGTTTCATCAATATCTCTACGGCGTCTGTGTAGGAAAGGCGCGCAAACTCGCTTGTTTTAAGGTTTTCCAGTCTTGTTAAAAGCTCTTTATCAAAAAACTGGTTAAAAAACGCCATTTCGTCAGGGCATTTAGAAAGCACGTAATTGATAACGTATTTCATCATTGCCTCGGCGTTGTCCATATAATCGGTAAGGTCGGCAAATGCCATTTCCGGCTCTACCATCCAAAACTCTGCCGCGTGGCGTGGGGTGTTGCTGTTTTCCGCGCGGAAGGTGGGGCCAAAGGTGTATATATTGCCAAGAGCCGTTGCCATTGCCTCGCCCTCTAGCTGCCCCGAAACGGTAAGGCTGGTGTATTTGCCGAAAAAGTCCTTGCTATAGTCTACCTTGCCGTCCTCTGTGCGTGGAGGGTTTGACATATCAAGGGTAGTTACGTGGAACATTTCGCCTGCGCCCTCGCAGTCTGAGCCTGTGATAAGTGGCGTATTCACGTATAGAAATCCGTTTTCTGTAAAAAAGCTGTGTATGGCAAAGGCGGCGGCACTGCGCACGCGAAAAGCGGCGGCAAAGGTATTTGTGCGCGCGCGCAAATGCGGCATAGTGCGCAAAAACTCTATGGAATGTCGCTTTTTCTGCAAGGGATATTCCGGTGGGCATTCGCCCAGTATTTCTATTGTGTCGGCGTTTATCTCAAAGCTTTGCTTTGCATCAGGGGTAAGCACCACTGTGCCGTTTATTTCAAGGCTTGTGCCAACGCCTGCTTTGGCGATATCTTTATAATTATTAAGCTTTGCCGCCTCAAAAACTATCTGCAAGGTTTTAAAAGAGCTGCCGTCCCAAAGCTCGATAAAGCCTATGTTTTTAGAATCTCTCACTGTGCGTGCCCAGCCGCATACTGTCACCTTTGCTCCGCTTTGCGGTGTGTGCGCATAAAGCTGCGCTATTTCACTGTGTTTCATATTATCCCCCGACCTTTTCATTATATTAACAGATATTATAAAAGCTTTGCGCTTACATGTCAAATTAAAATATTTTTTATCAGTAATGATGTGGTTCCGTCGTCGTTTTTAAGAAATTCCACTGCGTCTGTGTTGCGATACACGCTTACAGGCACCTTTATCTCCACACCGCTGCCCGAGCGCAGGCTTTGCTTTTCAAGGCGACGCACGGCAGGCGCGCTGATTGCCACAGGCTCTGCAAACACCATTTCATGCTCTGCCAAAACCTTTTGGAACGCTTCCTCGGCGTGGGGCAAATCCTTGTAAAGGCGGCTGCACACCTCGCTTGCGGCAATGCCCTCAGGCGCTGCTTTGTATTCCTCACACACTGCCGCCGCCACTGCACTCTCGTCTACACCAAGGCTACCGTAAAACTGCCTGTTTACCTCCACTGCCGCCTCGCAGATAACGTCTAGCTTTTCCTTTGCGGACATGCCGCTTTTACACTGGGCAATTTTAGACGCTATATAAGCTATTTTATGCCCGTCTATATCGTATTTTTTCTCTAAAACCAAAAGCTCGTTATTTGCAAGCTGTATATACATGGCTTCGTCCGGCTTGCCCTGTGCTTGCAAGATGTTTTCGCAGTGGGAAAGCTTGCCCCCCGCCGCATCATAAAAAAACATATAGCCCGATTTATGGTTTAGCTTTAATACGGATAAATATGCCTCGCCCTCAATTTGCATCAGCAAAAACACAAGCTCGCATGCCGGTATGGACGGGTTTTCTTTCATTATATCAAACCATATGTCTGCCATTTGCGTCGTCTTTTCAAGAAAAGCAGAATTTATATCCTGCAAAAGCGGCAAAAGCTGAGAATCGCGGCTCATAGCGCATGGTCTTGCCTCGTCTGCCGCAAAGCCCTTTGCGGCGCAAGAGGCAAGATATTGCTCAATATCATCGGTAATTTCCATGCATTGCTGTGGGCAAAGCGGCTCGTTGCCAAGAGAATCCAGCACATACACGGCTGCTTTTTCAATTAAAATATTCAAATTTATCAATCCCTTTTATATGTAACGCATTAGCTAAATACGCTTTTGTTATTCTGCATCTTGCATGTGTTCCACGCTTGATATTTGGCAATTCAGCTTTAGCTTTGCACCGCTTTTAGTGGCGGCAAAGCCCTTTTCCACACGGGCTACCGCATGGTTTGCGCTGGATTTCTTTTCGCTTATCATCATCAGAGCATATTGTGCGCGGCTGTATCGGCAGCAAGTATCACTTTTGCGCAGATTAGCCGCGATAACGGCTTTCAGCTCCTCCATAGCGACAGAAAGCTGCTGTGGCGAAGGCGCATGGCCTTTTAAATCCTGCACGGTAAGCAAAACCACGTCTACACTGCCCTTATTTCGCACAGCCGCACGATGCAAAAGCAGAAACATGCGCTTAAAGGAATCGTAGTTGCAAAATAATGCGCCATTGCCTTGCCTTTGTGCATTGAGCGCAGACTGCAAATCGTCGCGGATAATTAAAATATCCTGCTCGGTTTTATTCACTCTCAACGCGGCATTGCAGTGGATTTGGCGTATTTCGTCGCACAAATGGGTGCTTAATTCCTCTTCAAAAAAATGCTCTGTTTTATTATAGCTTGTAACTATCGCATTGTACATTTGTAAATGGTTTAATGCGCGGAAGGTGTAAATATACCCCTCCTCGTCCAAGGGTGCCACAATGTTAAGCCTTGACGCCACAGACAAAAGCTCGTCCCATAGGCTCTGCGAGTTTAACAAGCGGCAAAAACGAAGTGTGCTGTCCACATACATTTCTTTGTATTTTCTCGCATATGGCACAGCCCATGTGGCGCTATCAAGCATGGGCAAAAAATCGCCCTTATATGCCGCCACGCAGGTGCGCACAGCATCAAGGTCCTTGCCTTTAGCCGTCTTGCCTGTTTCTTCGCAAAGGCTTTCAAAGGTTTTAATATCGCTGATAAACTGCATGGCTGTATTTATGCAATATCCGCCCTTGGTAAACAATATCGGGCTTTGCGCAGGCTTTGCTTTGCCCGAAAGCTCTCTGCGCATGGCAAACACAGTGTTTTTAAGCACATTTGCAGGATCTGCAAGGTCTTCGCCGTCCCACAAGATTTTCAAAAGCTCCTCGCCTGTGGTAATTGCGCCGTCTTTCATTAACAAATATACAAATAACTGCCACGGTTTTGTAAGCTTGCTTGCATTTTCGATAATTACTTTATTGTCTACCTGTACCGAAAATTCGCCCAAAAGCCTTACAGATATCTTTTTAACCATTATTCCACTCCTACAAACTTATTGTCATCTATTGTAGTTATCAGTATATAACATTTTGACCACGCGGTCAAATAAAATATATTGATTGTTTTCCTTTGATTGTTTATAATAATATGGTACAATAAAAACAAAATCCAATCAAGGGGTGTAATATATGATAACTTTAAGTAAAGAGGGCGGTTTTCTTTTAAACGGTACCGATTGGGTGCCCGATAACAGCGAATGTGCCCCTCGCCTTGCCGCTTGCGGCAAGCAAGGCATAAACGCCGAAACCGCGCGCAAAAGCACTATGGCATATTCTATAATGCAGGCGCATAATGTGGACAAAAGCCCCGACGCTTTGCGCATTAAATTTGACGCCATGGCAAGCCACGACATTACCTTTGTGGGCATTATACAAACGGCGCGCGCCTCAGGGCTTGAAAAATTCCCCGTGCCTTATGTGCTTACAAACTGCCACAATACCTTATGCGCCGTGGGTGGCACTATCAACGAGGACGACCATGTGTTTGGCCTTTCCGCGGCAAAACGCTACGGTGGCATATATGTGCCGCCGCATATTGCCGTAATACATCAATACATGCGCGAAATGCACGCAGGCTGCGGCAAAATGATACTTGGCTCCGACAGCCACACGCGCTACGGCGCCCTTGGCACCATGGCTATAGGCGAGGGCGGCGGCGAGCTTGCAAAGCAGCTTCTTGGCAAAACCTATGACGTAACCATGCCCGAGGTGGTGGCAGTATACCTTAAAGGCTCTTTGCAACACGGCGTTGGGCCGCAGGACGTAGCCCTTGCCATTATCGGTGCTGTGTTTAAAAACGGATATGTTAAAAACCGCGTAATGGAATTTGTAGGGCCGGGCATTGCCGCGCTTTCTGTAGACACAAGAAACGGCATTGACGTAATGACCACCGAAACAACATGCCTTTCCTCCATTTGGTGTACAGACGACAAAACACGCAATTGGCTTAGCATGCATGGCAGAGCGCAAGATTACAAGCCCCTTGCCCCCGGCGAGGTGGCGTATTACAACGGCTGCATAGAGGTAGACCTCGACACCGTAAAGCCCATGATTGCCCTGCCCATGCACCCAAGCAATGTATATGAAATATCGGAGCTGCAAAATAATCTTGCCGATATTCTGCATAAAACCGAGGAGGATTGCCGCGCAATTACAGGCGGCAAAATATCCTTAAATTTAAAAGACAAAATTGTAAATGGCAAGCTAAAGGTAGACCAAGGCGTTATCGCAGGCTGTGCGGGCGGCATATACGAAAACATCTGCGCCGCCGCGTCCATTCTTGGCTCTAGCCCTGTTGGCAACGACGAATACGCCCTCAGCGTATATCCGGCAAGCCAGCCTGTGATGATGCGCCTTGTGGAAAACGGCATTATCACAAAGCTTATGGCCGCAGGTGCCACTGTGCGCACCGCCTTTTGTGGGCCGTGCTTTGGCGCAGGAGATGTGCCTGCAAACGGTGCCCTTTCCGTGCGCCACACCACACGCAATTTTCCTAACCGCGAAGGCTCTAAGCCGTCAGGTGGGCAAATTGCAGGTGTTGCCCTTATGGACGCACGTTCCATTGCCGCTACAAGCCTAAACGGCGGATATTTAGCCTCGGCAAGCGAGATAGATTATAGCGAGGATATCCCCGAATACAGCTTTGACAGCACCAGCTACGAAAGCCGCGTTTACAATGGCTACGGCAAAGCGAGCAGCAATTCCCCCCTTAAATTCGGCCCTAATATTAAAGATTGGCCCACCATTGCGCCACTTTGCGAAAACCTTGTGCTAAGCGTTGCCGCCTTTATTACAGACGACGTTACCACCACCGACGAGCTGATACCCTCGGGCGAAACCAGCTCCTACCGCTCTAACCCTCTCGGCCTTGCGGAATACACCTTATCTCGCAAGGATCCCGATTACGTAAAGCGCGCAAAGGTTGTGCAAAACGAGGACTTGCTGCGCAGCGAAAACAAAGCCGATGCAAGGCTTCTTGAAGATTTGCGCAAAATAGACGGCTTTCAAAATATCGAAAGCAAGGATTTTGCCATTGCGTCTACCATTTACGCCAAAAAGCCCGGTGACGGCTCTGCCCGAGAGCAAGCGGCAAGTTGCCAGAGGGTGCTTGGTGCAGGCGCAAATATTGCTGTGGAATACGCCACCAAAAGATACCGAAGTAATTTAATCAACTGGGGCATGGTGCCATTTCAGATAGACAGCAAGGTGCCATTTACCCTTTGCGATAAAATATTTATACCGCATCTTGCCTCACAGCTTAAAGACGGTGCACTGGAATTTGACGCATATGTGCTGTGCAAGGAGCCTTTAAAATTCACCTTAAAGCTTGCCCCCCTCACAGCCGACGAGCGCAAAATATTGCTTTCGGGCTGCCTTATTAATTATTACAAAGAGTATTGATTTATATAAATATAACTGCGCGCAAAACATGTGAAAGCTGAACGGTCAAGACCGTTCCCTAGAGTGTATTTTGTTAAATAAAATCATTAATCATCTGATATTGTAGTGTCCACATTTTGCACTTCCATGTATAAAACATAACAAAACGGCTTAATGCATTAATAGCATTAAGCCGTTTTGTTGTTTACATAATTATACTAATTTCGCGCAAGCACTGCTGTAAGATAAGGGGGCGCATTATTCCTCGTCGCTTATTCCTTCGCCTACAGAGTTTTCGGAAACAGCTGCCTCAGGCTCTGCCTGAGATATCTGCTTTGCCGGCTCTGCTATCGGTGATTCTGTGCCATCACGCTTTGCCGCCAAAAGCTCGCTGATGTGAAAAGTGCTTTCCATGCACGGCCAAAGCCACATATCCGCCACAAGCAATATCAGCACTACCGCAAAAGCAAACAAAAGTAAAATGGCAAAGGGCGGCGCCAATATAAGCATGCCCACAGTGCATACCAATAGCCAAATGCCTGCCGGCAAGCTGCGTTTAGCCATGCCGAAGGTAAGCAAAAGGCTGTTTTTTAATATGGCAAAATTCTTTAAATCCAAATAAATAACCTGTAAAAAAGAAAACTCGCTCACTATCAAAACAAGAAATACGCTGAAAACAAACATGGCAACCACAAAAACATTTACTTTGCCTGCAGCACCCATTAAAAACAATGCGCCTGCAAAGCCCTCAAGGGCAAAAATGGCCGAAAACAGCATGCCAAGGGGCAATGCCTGCTTAAAGTTAGATTTAAAACCATGCTTAAAGGTGTGCCACATATAACAAGGCTCGTCCCTTAAACGATGTGTAAGCACAAGCTGCGCGGCGGCAATGGTAGGGCCAAACAGCACAGACGCCGCCATGTACAAAACAAAGCCCACTAATATAAGCCCCAAATACGGCCACGAGGCGCCCATAAATATCACGCAGATAATCATAGGTACAAGCAGTGCCGCAACAATAACATTCAGCTTAAACAAGTCCCCCATGTCACGCCCTACTATTTCAAAAAAGCGAGCAAACCCCTTTTTCTTTGGCGCATCTTTAGGCACGCCGGGCCCGGGGCGATTATAATTATTACCGAATAAACCCATTTTGTATCTCCTTACAGTATATAGTTAAATTTGCCGATTAACGGCTTTTGCAGCAATTTTAGCAACTTGACTTATTATTGTCTTTGTAAACAACCTTTTGTCAATTTGCATACAGCAAAGACGGGGCTTTTAGTGGGACAATCAAAGGTAAAATTGCTGTAAAACGTAACAAGAGCCATGCCCCTGCCCTATTGCCGTGTGCAGTTTAACTTCGGAATTGCAACTATTTTTACAATTAATTAAACCGCAATATATGCATAATATTATAATACAGCAGAATTGTAAAGTTTACAATAGCGTAATAATTGCCAAACTATTAACTTTTGTTCATGTATTGTGATTTTGCACAAGATAAAAATGTTTTTAAATGCATTACGCCAAAAATGATAAAAACCTCTTGCAATGGCGTGGGCAGTGGGTGTATGATGAAATCACAAAGTTCCGGTAACGTTTCCAGTAACGTTACCGATAACCTTTCCGTAAAGGCGGTGACGTGAATGACAATTAAAGATATTGCAAAAGAATCCGGGTTTGCAGTAAGCACCGTTTCTCGTGCGCTTAATAACCACCCCGACGTAAGCCGAGAAACCAAGGAAAAGATAAATGCCATTATCAGCACACATAAATTTGTGCCAAACAACAACGCACGCCAGCTAAAGCAGCAAAGCAGCAAAAGCGTGGCGGTGATAGTAAAAGGCACGCTGAATACCTTTTTTTCCATTATTGTAGAGCATATGCAAAGCCTTATCGCCGCTACCGATTACGGCGTGCAGGTACATTATATAGATGAAGATGCCGACGAAGTGCTTGCGGCAGAGCGCATATGTCGCGAATTAAAGCCCCTTGGCATTATCTTCTTGGGCGGCAATATATCCACCTTTCAAAAGCGTTTTTCGTCCATAGAAATCCCATGCGTTTTAGCCACTACCACCTCTGCTGAATTGCATTTTGAAAACCTTTCCTGCGTTGGCATCAACGACGTTAGTGCCGCGTGCCGCGCTATAGCTTATCTTTTGCAAAACGGCCACAGCAAAATAGGGGTGCTTGGCGGCAACCGTCAGGTGTCGTACATCAGTGCTTCCCGATACAGCGGCTGCCAAAACGCCTTTGATAATTGCGGCAAAAGCTTTGACGAGAGTTATTATCAAAAATGCAATTACAATCTTGGCAGCGCATACAGAGCCACAAAAAGGCTTTTGGAGCGCAAAAAAGATATTACCGCCATATTTTGCATGTCCGACGTAATGGCGGTTGGCGCAATGCGCGCCATACACGAGGCTGGGCTTTGTGTGCCTAAAGATATTTCCCTTATGGGCTTTGACGGCATAGAGCTTGGCACATATCTTGTGCCATCGCTCGCCACGATTAAGCAGCCTGCCGAGGAAATAGCCGATAAAAGCGTGGAGCTTTTATTGCTGCACATCGAAAAGCACACACCTGCCAAAACCATTTTACTTGACGATGCCCTAATCGAGGGCGAAAGCGTGGGCAGAATATAATTTATCATATATTCTGCATTAATTACGAAATCCGGCGAACAGTTCGCTTGATGAACATATATTTTAGGAGGATTACAATGAAAAAAGCATTATCACTTCTTGCAGTGGCAGCACTTACACTCAGCATGGCAGCATGCGGCAGCAAGCCCGCATCTACACCTGCCAGCACACCGGCATCTACGCCTGCATCTACACCTGCTGCGCCCGAGGCAGAAGGCCAAGTGTATTTTTTAAACTTTAAGCCCGAGCAGGACGAAGCTTACCAAAAGGTAGCCGCCGCTTACACAAAAGCCACAAACGTACCTGTAAAGGTTACTACCGCGGCAGCAGGCACCTACGAGCAACAGCTTAAAGGCGAAATCGCAAAATCCGATGCGCCTACTATTTTCCAGATTAACGGGCCTGTTGGCTATGCAAACTGGAAAGATTATTGTGCAGATTTAAGCGGCACAGAAATCTATTCGCACCTTATGGATAAGAGCATTGCCGTAAAAGACGGCGAGGGCGTTTATGGTGTTCCTTTTGTAATAGAGGGCTACGGCATCATCTACAACCAAGAAATTATGGACAAATACTTCGCAATGGCAGGCGCAAAAGCTAAAGCTGTAAGCGAAATCAACAGCTTTGCAAAGCTAAAAGAAGTAGTAGAAGACATGACAGCGAAAAAAGCAGACCTTGGCATTGACGGCGTGTTTGCCTCCACCTCTTTAAAAGCAGGCGAGGACTGGCGCTGGCAGACGCATCTTGCAAACGTGCCTGTGTACTACGAGTTTGCAGAAAACAAGGTTGACCTTAGCGACACTGCCGCCACAGCAGAGATTAAATTTACCGGCAGCAAAAACTTCCAGAATATTTTCGATTTGTATTTGAACAATTCCACAGTAGCACCAAAGCTTACAGGCAGCAAGGCTGTGGGCGATTCCATGGCAGAGTTTGCTCTTGGCAAATGCGCAATGGTTCAAAACGGCAACTGGGCTTTCGGCCAAGTTTCGGGCACAGACGGCAATATTGTTAAACCCGAAAATGTTAAATTTATGCCTATCTACACAGGTGCCAAGGGCGAAGAAAAACAAGGCATTTGCATAGGTAGCGAAAACTTCTTCTGCATCAACAAAAATGCAAAAGCAGAGGATCAAAAAGCATCATTGGATTTCTTAACATGGCTGTACACCTCAGACGAGGGCAAAGCATTTGTTACAAACGACCTTGGCTTTATCGCACCGTTTGATACATTTACAGACGCAGATAAGCCTAAAGATCCACTTGCACAAGACGTGCTTGCATGGAGCGCAAAAGCCGACACCAACAACATTCCTTGGAACTTTACAGTTTTCCCAAGCCAAACCTTTAAAGACAACTTCGGCGCAAAGCTGCTTGAGTATGCACAGGGTAAAACAACATGGGACGACGTTTCCAAATCTGTTGTTGAGGGCTGGAAAACAGAAAAAGCCAACGCTCAATAATATTAGCCTTTTATAGCAGGTTAAGCTGCTATAAACTAAGGCAAAGCATATAATTACAGCGAGTGCGCAAGGCAAATGCCCTCGCACTCGCTGTTTTTTATACTTTCGCAACTACATGTGGCTATACCTTTTATAGCGCACAAAGGCATGCCGCAAGGCTTGTCCGTGCAGCACAAGCCCCAAAGCACTTTATATAGCAGCCTGTTTTTCTTGAAGGCTTTATCTGCAAGAAAGGCGGCTATATAATATTTCCGTTTGTTTTGCACGGACAGGGTTTGGGAAATGCTCTAATATTATACAATGTAAGTTATATACTTTAATTGTGCATGTGCGTATGCGCGCACATAAAATAAATTTTTCAATAAGCCAAGTATGCAGATTTGTTTTATCAAATAGATTATATCAGGTCATCTGCTATTTTAGATTATTCTTATTTGAAAGGGGTTTGTTTATGCAAAAATCTATTAAAAAATATTGGGCAATTTTTGCTTTGCCCACGATGCTTGCCTTTACCGCGGCATTTATCGCTCCCTTTATCATGGGTATTTATCTTTCGTTTTGCAAATTTACCACCGTTACCAACACAAAGTTTGTTGGCTTCGACAACTACATTCGCGCGTTTACTCAGGATAAGGATTTTCTCAACGCACTTATATTCACCACATTGTTTACAATAGTGGCGATTATCACCATAAATGTATTTGCGTTTATCTTGGCAATGCTACTTACAAAGGGCCTGCGCGGTACCAATTTATTCCGCACGGTTTTCTTTATGCCTAACCTTATCGGCGGCATTGTGCTTGGCTACATTTGGCAGATAATGATAAACGGTGTGCTTCTGCATTTTGGTGTGGATATTACATATGATGCGCGGTTTGGCTTTTTTGGCCTTGTGCTACTTACCAACTGGCAGCTTATCGGATATATGATGATTATTTACATTGCAGGTATTCAAAACATACCCGGAGATTTAATAGAGGCAGCCAAAATAGACGGTGCAAACGGGCGGCAGATACTTAAAAACGTCACTATCCCCATGGTTATGCCCAGCATTACCATTTGCACGTTTTTAACCCTTACCAATTCCTTTAAGCTGTTCGACCAGATATTTGCATTAACAGGCGGCGCGCCCTCGCGGCAAACGGCAACCCTTGCCCTTGATATATACAACACCTTCTACGGGCGCAACGGCTGGGAGGGCGTAGGGCAGGCAAAGGCTGTGGTATTCTTTATTATAGTTGCGTTTATCGCGTTTATCCAGCTGCGCCTTACCCGTGACAAGGAGGTGGAAAACTAATGGAAAAAAGTAAAAATAAAGTTGTAAATGCCATAACGGTAATATTGCTTACCGTGCTTTCCATAAGCTTTCTTTATCCCATTTACATAGTGCTGATAAATTCGTTTAAAGGCAAGCTTTACATTTCGTCCGATCCGTTTTCTCTGCCAATTGGCGAAACCTTTGTAGGCATAGAAAACTATGTATTCGGCTTTACAAAAAGCAAGTTTCACATGGCGTTTTTATATTCGCTGTTCATCACGGTAGGCTCTGTGATATTAATTGTTTTATTTATGTCCATGACGGCGTGGTATATTACCAGAGTAAAAACCAAGGCCACCTCCATAATGTATTATTTATTTGTATTTTCCATGATAGTGCCTTTCCAAATGGTAATGTTCCCCATGGTTAAAATTGCAGATATGTTAAGCCTTGATAACCCTATCGGAATTTTATTTTTATACATGGGCTTTGGCGCAGGGCTGACGGTGTTTATGATATCGGGCTTTGTAAAAAGTATTCCCCTTGAAATAGAGGAAGCCGCCACCATAGACGGCTGCTCGCCATTACAGCTTTTTTTTCGCATAGTTTTCCCTATATTAAAACCGACCGCTATCACCGTTGCCATACTTAACGCAATGTGGGTTTGGAACGATTACCTTTTGCCCGCCCTTGTAATAGGCAACGATTACAAAACAATCCCTGTGGCTGTGCAGGGCGTATTAATGGGCTCTTACGGTGACAAAAACATGGGCGCGCTTATGGCGATGCTGGTGCTTGCCATTATTCCTATCATTGTTTTTTACCTGTCTTGCCAAAAATATATTATCAAGGGCGTAATTGCAGGAGCTGTAAAGGGATAAAGCATTAACAAAGCTACATCACATGCCATTGATGCAAATTTAGCTGTTTTATGCTATACTTCAATATAATTAAATAAAAGATGTCCGCAAAATGACGCAAGGTGCGACGTTTTGCGGACACAGTATAAAATGTGAGGTTTTTACTATGCGTTCCTGCGGAATTTTAATGCCGATATCCTCCTTGCCGGGGCCTTTTGGTATAGGTAGCCTTGGCAGCGAGGCTTTTGCTTTTGTAGATTTTCTTAAAAAATCCGGCCAACGCTTTTGGCAGATTTTGCCCATTGGCCCCACGGGATATGGCGACAGCCCATATCAAAGCTTTTCGGCATTTGCGGCAAACCCATATTTTATAGACCTTGAGCTTTTGCATGAAGACGGGCTTTTAACCGAAGCGGAGCTGCAAAGCGCAAAGCACGGCGATGACAACGCTAAGATAAACTACGGACGCTTATTTGAAACGCGGTATAAAATATTAGAAAAAGCCGTAAACCGTTTCGACTTTTGCGGCAGAGATTACGCCCGTTTTTGCGAAGAAAACCGTTATTGGCTAGACGATTACGCCTTGTTTATGGCAATAAAAGAAGATAACGGCATGGTGGCATTTTCTAAATGGCCACAGCCATTGCGCAGCCGAAACCAAGATGCGCTTAATGAGGCTCGCTATCGCCTTGGCCCTCGCGTAGGGTTTTGGTGCATTGTGCAGTATTTATTTCACTGCCAGTGGGTGCGCCTTAAACAATATGCAAACGATAATGGCATTGAAATTATTGGGGATATTCCCATTTACGTTTCGCCCGATTCCTCAGACCTTTGGGCAAATGGAGAACTTTTTCAAATAGATGCAAAGGGCACGCCCACCGAGGTGGCAGGCTGCCCGCCTGACGCGTTTTCTGCCAGCGGCCAGCTTTGGGGCAACCCACTATACGCATGGGAATATCATAAGCGCACAGGCTACGAATGGTGGCTGCGGCGCATGCGCCATGCAGGCGAAATATATGATGTGGTGCGCATAGACCATTTTCGCGGCTTTGCCGGATATTACGCCATTGCGGCAGATGCCAAAGATGCCATTAATGGCAATTGGCGAAAAGGCCCCGGAAATGATTTTATTTATGCCTTGCAAAAAGGGCTGCCGAATTTGCGCATTATCGCAGAGGATTTAGGCTATCTTACCCCCGAGGTGCGCGAGCTGCTTGCCACCAGCGGATATCCGGGCATGAAGGTACTGCAATTTGCCTTCGATTCTCGCGAAGAAAGCGACTATCTGCCGCATAATTACACGGCAAATTCCGTAGTATATACCGGCACGCACGACAACACCACCACGGAGGACTGGCAGTTTTCCGCGCCTGTGGGCGACGTCGCCTTTGCCCGAAGATATCTTGACGCGCCTTGCGGCAGCCTTACTCCGCGCTTTGTGCGTGCCGCCCTCGAAAGTGTGGCAAACACCGCCATTATTCCCCTTGCCGATTGGCTTTGCCTTGGTAAAAATGCGCGCATTAACACGCCCTCCACCTCTTTTGGAAACTGGAACTGGCGGGCGGCTAAATCTGCCTTCAGCGACATAAAGGCAAACGAGATACGCACAAAATGCCGTTTGTATGGGAGATAGAGCCGATTTCACAGCAACTTGACAAAAGGTTGTATACAAAGACAATATAAGTCAAGTTGCGATGGCTTTAATTTTAAGCCGCTAACCTAATTCGGATTAAGCTGTTTTTGCCGTGAAATGCGCTGAATTTTCATATTTTTGCGCAACGACACCTTTTTATGGCAAAAAAAGCTCTGTTTACAACATTTCTGTTCTATTCTCGCCTTTTTTTGATAAAATTTAAAATTGTGGACAAGGTAATAATATTATTTGCCGAATGTCTTTCTACATCTTTAAAAGGAGAGTGTATTTATATGAATAAAAAACAATTGATTGCTCATGTTGCAAAAAAAACAGGCGTTAGCCGCAAAGAAACTGAGCTTATTTGCGAAACAATCCTCAGCACTATTACCGAAACACTTTGCACCGAGGGCAAAGTACAGTTTGTAGGCTTTGGCGCGTTTGAAACCAAAGGGCGCGTAGGGCACAGCGGCCTTAACCCACGCACAAAAGAGGCTATTCACATTCCCGAGCATAAAGCCCCTGTATTCAAAGCAAGCAAGCAACTAAAGGATATTATTAATAAATAATCCTTTACATTATCAATAGCGCAATGCAGCACCACAAGGCTAAAACCTTGTGGTGTTGTTTTTTTATGTAAAATAATATACAATATCCTATGACAATGTAATTTGACATTGCACATTGACCTATTTCGGCGCATATTATCGCCTCGCGTGATGTTTTACAGCAGCTTCACAAGCTGTAAAAAAGCATCAGCGTCCCTAAAAGCTGCTATAATAAACTATAAAAGACGGAGTGCAACACCGAATGACACAACTTACTAACCTAATTCACCGCGAAACGCCCCTTTCTCGCAAAGAGCAATTGGGCATTGTTATGGCTCTTGCTTTTCCCAGCATTGTAGAGCAAATAATGATAACCATGATGCAATATATCGACACCGCTATGGTGGGCACCCTTGGCGCAAACGCCACTGCAAGCATTGGCGTTGTCACTACCACCATATGGCTGTTTAACGGCTTTTTAGGCGCGGCAGGTGTGGGCTTTTCGGTGCAGGTGGCGCAATATCTTGGTGCCAAAAAAAGCGAGGACGCACGCAGCGTTGTGCGGCAAGCAGTATTATTTAATATTGTTTTCGGGCTTTTTATCGGGGTTTTGGCTTTTGGGCTTTCCTTTTTTCTGCCGCAGCTTTTGGGTGCAGACGCAAGCATTGCCAAAGACGCCTCTGCCTATTTTGCAATAGTGGGGCTTTCGTTACCGCTTTTGCTTACACAAACGCTTTTTGCCAGCATTTTGCGCGCCACAGGCGACACCAAAACGCCTATGCGCCTAAATATACTTATTTGTGCATTAGACATAATATTCAACTATTTTCTTATATATCCCACGCGTAATATTACGGTTTTGGGTATGGACATTACCATGCACGGCGCAGGGCTTGGCGTGGCAGGGGCTGCCCTCGGCTCTGCCCTTGCGGTAGGAGTGGTGGCGGTTTTGTTTTTAATTGTAATTTACAAAAAAGAAACGCCTATCAGGATAAGCTTAACGGACAAATATCGTTTCAGCAAAAGCTGTCTTAGGCATGTATCTGCCATAGGTGTGCCCGTGGCACTGGAGCGCGCCACTTTAAGCATTGCACAAATTGTAATGACTGTGCTTATCGCAAACCTTGGCACTGTAAGCATTGCGGCAAACCACCTTGCGGTTACTGCCGAGGCTTTAAGCTATTTGCCTGCCTATGGCGTTGCCGCCGCCGCAACCACTCTTGTGGGGCAAGCGATAGGTGCCAACAGAGAGGACCTTGCCATCAGCTTTGCATGGCTAAGCACTCGCCTTGGCATGCTTATAATGACAGGTACGGGGGTTTTGTTATTTTTATTTGCGCCCCAGCTTATTTCCATTTTCACCCCTGACGCCGAGGTAATAATGCTTGGCTCTCGGGTTTTGCGGGTAGAAGCCTTTGCACAGCCGCTTTTTGCTGCGTCTATAGTTGCCACAGGCGCTCTGCGCGGTGCAGGCGACAGCAAGGTGCCATTTTACATCAACCTTATCAGCATGTGGGGCGTGCGCATTACCGCCGCCCTTCTGCTTGCGCCGCGCGTGGGGCTTTTGGGCGTATGGATAGCAATGTGCGCCGAGCTTTGTATTCGCGGTATAATATTTTTATGGCGGTTAAAATCCAAAAAATGGCTGCATGCACATCGCATTTAATTTTCGGCAATAGACAAAGCCGCTTTTACCGCGGCACATAGCTTGTGCGCATAGATATATAAAAAAGCAAAGCGAGGAAAATATAATGAACACAGCATATCCAAGGGCAGGAAAATACAAGCATTTTAAAGGCAACGAATACGAGCTTTTATACATTGCAAAGCATAGCGAAACCATGGAGGAAATGGTGGTTTATCGCGCCCTTTACGGCGAGGGCGGCGTGTGGGTGCGCCCTCTTTCCATGTGGAGCGAAAGCGTAACCCGCGGCGGCGTTACCATGCCGCGCTTTACGCCTATTGATGAATAAAAACAAGGGGATTGAAATGACAAGGGCTGAATTAATCGCATATTGCCTTTCATATTCCGACATTGTGGAGGATTATCCTTTTGGTGATAATAAAAGCACAATTATGCGGCACGGGAAAAGCCGAAAATGGTTTGCGCTTATAATAGAGCTTGACGGACGCCTTGCCATAAACCTTAAATGCGAGCCTATGCAGGCAGATTTTTACCGCCATGTATATTGTGATGTAATACCTGCTTGGCATATGAGCAAAACCCATTGGAACACAGTTTTCATTAACGGAGATGTGCCGCAAAACGAGCTTTTCGCCATGATAAATCAAAGCTATTTGCTTACCATAAAGTAAAAAGCAAAAGTTTTATAACGCATCTTGCAGACAATTTGCTTTGCTTTAAATTTAAAAAAGCAAGGTTTAAAAGCTGCCATAAATCAAATTAAAGCCCCTGATTATGCTATTGCACAATCAGGGGCTTTTGCGAAGTTAAGATACTATTTAGCTTGTGGGAGGCTTGCTCATTTTGCGAACAGCAACTCTAATTGCTCAACATACTTCTCGTGATATATCAAACTTAGTTCACCATGCTTCATTTTAGGTGCAACAAATAAATTACTGTTCTTCAAGGTGGTACGCAAAAGGTTTGCTGATTTTTTCATAACACCAATTTCCTTTTCTCCCAGAATAATTAACACTTTTGCTTGTGTATCTGAAATGGATTGTTTTAGTGTATAGTTTCCATTGCTAAGTGTGATATTTACAAGAGATTCTTTGCTGATTTTTAAGCTGTCTTGAAAATAGACTTCAAATAAATCATCTGGAACACATAGTGTTTTCGCCTGCATTTTTGCAAACCAACGCTTTTTAACGAAACCATAACATAATTTATATGTTGGCACGGTTAAAGCGGTTGTACCTTTTATTGGATAGACTAATGCGCTTTCTATCGCAGCATACTCTGTAATTGCAGGTTCCTTCGACAGCACTTCGCAAACTAATTGTGCGCCAATCGACAACCCTGCAATAGCATATACTCTTCCATTCTCATGATGATTTATATAGTCAATAATTTTTAAAGCAGATTTTTCTATGCTGACAAAAGTTGACTCGCTATCTTCACCATGACCGTCAATAATCGTGGTTATTACATGATATTTTAAACTTAGCCTGTTAGCAATAGGTGTCAATGACCAATCAGAAAGACCACCGCCATGTAACAAGATAATTGTGGGGGAATGTTTACTCCCCGATTCTTTAAAAAGCATATAAACCTCATCTTTCGTCAAATACAAATAATCTTTATGCCACAATTATAAGGTGAAAAGAAAAGGCTGACAGGTTCCATCTCTGAAATCTGTCAGCCTATCTTGGAGCTAATGGTCAGAATCGAACTGACAACCTCTGGTTGTATTTAAGGGTGACTATTTATCCTTTAATCTGCGAAGTGGCTCTTTAAAATTATCCGTTAGTTCATATAATGGCTCTTTCCCATCGAGAATATCTTGATACGAAGCAAACTGATCATAGAG
>JAVWZM010000016.1:0-37823 GCA_036661035.1 Oscillospiraceae bacterium | reverse complement strand
GCTGGACGAAATAAACGTTGCCGAAAGCTTGGGGTATTTATCCGAAGCAGAAGTGCTGGGGCTTATAAACGCAAAGCAAAGCCATACAGAGCTAGTGCTTACAGGGCGAAATGCATCGCAAAGCGTAATAGACGCAGCAGACCTTGTAACGCAAATGCAGGAAATAAAGCATTATTATACTAAAGGCGTAAAAGCGCGAAAGGGCATAGAAAAATGACTATTTATCTCTTGCGGCACGGAGCTACTGAATACAATAAAACAAAACAGTTTACAGGTACACGGGATTTGCCAATTAGCGAAGATGGCAAAGCGGCACTTTGCAAGGCGGATTTTGAGCCGGAAACGGTGTATGTTTCCACCCTTTGCCGCACGCATCAAACGGCAAAAGTGCTTTTCCCAACGGCAAAGCTTATACAAATAGCCGATTTACGCGAAAAGTGCTTTGGTATTGCCGAGGGGAAATATTATACAGAAATATCCGGCGATGAGTGCGAAAGCGGCGACGGAGATGACGGACGCTTTGAGGGCGGAGAAAGCAGCAAGGAGTTTATCGCGCGCACATGCAAGGCGTTTGCAAAGCTTGTGGACGAGGCTTTTGCCGACGGTAAAGAAAGCCTTGTAATAGTGGCGCATGGCGGCACGCAAATGTCTGTTTTAAGCACATTTGCACAGCCAAGGCAAGATTATTACACATGGTGCGCTAAAAACGGCGGCGGATATATTTTACAAGCAAACGCCGAAACATGGAAAAACGAACATGTAATCACAGTGCAGTCTGAAGTGGCATATAATAAATAACAAGCACTAAAGCGTAAAATAAAAAACCAAAGCATAAAATAAAGCCTCACATTAAATTTGCGGTAAAGCAAAATTAATGTGAGGCTTTGGCGTTTTGCCATTTGACAGATGTTAGGGAGAGCCACCCGTAAAAGCGAAAGGCTCTTTGTAATGGGGTAAGCCACTAGTGAAAGAGAAATTGTGCCAAGGTGTTAGGCTAGATAAACAGCTTGTTTTCTTTCCTCTCGCCGCAAACATTGCTCATTTTTTTGCCTACGGCTAAAAGCATAAGCTTGTTTAAGCTGCGCGCGTTATGGGGGCATACTGCAATACAGCGCATACAGGATATGCAAACATCATTGTTTGTCATCTTGCCGTTTTCTGCCGAAATAGCACCAACAGGGCAAAGCTTTGCGCATACGCCGCAATTGGTGCAGGCTTTACCTGCCTTTGGCTTTAGCGGCACGCCGTTGTATTCGCGATAAGGCATATTGCCTTTCACGGTAATATCTCGCGCAGCGGCATCGCCTTGCAGTAGCGGTGCTATTTTATGGGCATATGTAATCAGCTCTTTTGCATCGGCTGCGTCAGGGCGGCCTGTGCCAAATTGGCGCATAATAGAATGTTCGGTTACGGCGGCTATGGCTGCAACAACATTAAAGCCGATTTTAGTGGCTTCGTTTTTAAGCTCCAGCAAGGTGTCGTCATAATCTCTATTCCCAAAAGAAGTTAAAAGCACGGCTTTTGCGCCGCCGGCACTCATGGCTTTAATGCGAGCCAAGGCAGTACTCGGCACGCGCCCGCCATATGATGGCACTGCTATGACGCAAACGTCATCTTTTGCAAAGGAATACTGCGAATAATCCGTGTCGGCGCAAGAAATATCAAGCCCGATTACATCGCCTGAAAGCGCATCTGATACAAGCATTGCGGCTTTTTTGGTAGCGCCTGTAGGGCTGAAGTACATACAATGGATTTTCATTTAATACATCTCCAAATAAATTATAGTGTTATTTATACTTATCATTTTAGTACAAATTAAAGCATAGGTCAACTGAGCGTTTGTTCTCTTTTATCCCCTCGCCGCATAATAATTACAAAAAGTGCGCGGGAGGAATGGACATGAAGGGCAATCCGGAGGACAGGGCTATTTTATTGGGGCAATTTATATCAGAAACAAAATCCACAGTGCGTGCCGCCGCCGCCGCGTTTGGCATATCGAAATCAACCGTACATAAAGACGTTACCATGCGGTTGCGAAGGCAGAACAGAGTGCTTTATGAGGAGGTACAAAAGGTATTGAGAATAAATAAATGCGAAAGGCATTTACGTGGCGGAATGGCAACTAAACGCAAATATCACCCTGAAAGCTTCGAGATATAATGCATATTATGCATAAATAAAAATTAATATTGTATTTTTATGCAACAAGGTGTATAATATTAATATGTTAATTCGGATATTGTTTTTGCCGAATATATAAATTTATGCAGTTGCGGAAGTGAAATGATTATGGATAAAAACACAGTTGCCAATTTAATAAAAACCAAGGCGGATAAAAGCGAAATGTTGGCAAAGCAGATATGGGAATATGCGGAGCTTAATTTCAGAGAAAAGCAAAGCGCAGATTTGCTTTGCAACGCATTAAAGGACGAGGGCTTTACCGTAGAAACTCCGCTTTGCGGCATTAACACGGCGTTTTGCGCAAGCTATGGCAGCGGCGGGCCTGTAATTGCATATCTTGGCGAATATGACGCTTTATCGGGGCTTTCGCAAAAGGCAGCTACTGCGCAAAAATGCCCTGTAAACGTGGGCGCACCGGGGCATGGGTGCGGGCATAATCTTTTGGGCGCAGGCAGCTTTGCGGCGGCGGCTGCATTAAAGGATTATATTGTGCAAAACAATATAAATGCTACTGTAAAGTTTTTCGGCTGCCCTGCCGAAGAGGACGGAAGCGGCAAAACATATATGGCACAAAGCCATTGCTTTGACGACGCAAGCGCAGTGTTTACTTGGCACCCGTCTGTTGCAAACTACACGGCAGGCACAGGTACCCTTGCTGTTACAGGGATATTGTACAGCTTTGAGGGCGTGGCTGCACATGCGGCGGCAAACCCATTTGCAGGGCGCAGCGCACTGGACGCATGCGAGCTGATGAACGTAGGGTGCAATTATTTGCGCGAGCATATCATACCCGAGGCGCGTTTACATTATGCATATCGCGATGTGGGCGGCACTGCGCCGAATGTGGTGCAGGCGAGCGCAAGCGTGCATTATTATATTCGCGCGCCACATGTGGCTGAGATGCTGGATATTGCAAAGCGCGTTTTAGACGTGGCAAATGGTGCTGCACTTATGACGGGGACAAAGCTGAATGTAAAAATAATAGACGGCGTAAGCGACTATTTGCCAAACAAAACCCTTAGCACTTTATTAAACGATTGCATGGCAGAGGTGGGCGCACCGCAATTTGACGAAAATGATTATGCGCTTGCAGCGGAGTTTGCAAATACTATAGACAAGGCACAGCGAGATAGCAATTTAAGCCATGAATGTACAAGCATTAATACCTCTGCCGCTTATTTTGAAAACAAAATTTTGCACGAGGACATACCGCCTTTATATTATAATCTGCGCTATGCAGAGCCGGGCAGTACAGATGTGGGCGATGTAAGCTGCACAGCGCCAACTGCGCAGTGCTACTACGCGTGCATGGCTCTTGGCACAGGCAGCCATTCGTGGCAGATGACGGCGCAGGCAAACAGCCCTATTGCCATGAAAGGCATGCACAAAGCAAGCGAAGCACTATTATTGGCAGGCATCAAGGCAATCGCCTCGCCGCAATTATTAGAAGAGGCGAAAGCCGAGCTTGCAAAGGCGTTGCCAAACGGATATAGCTGCCCAATGCCAAAGGGAACAAAACCGGAATTTAATTAAAAGCTTTATTTTGCAAAACAGTATAGCAATGTGTGCGCACATTGCTATATTTATTTTACCGTCACAGGCTTTATTTTACAGTGGCTTTTTTTTTGCATAATAATAATGTATAATAGAGCCATGGAATTATTGTTTGGCATAAAACAATAATTGCAATATATGGAGGGCAAATAAAATGGACGAAGTTTTAGATTGCATTGTGCTTGGCGCAGGGCCGGCAGGGCTTTCCGCCGGCATTAATCTTGCACAGCGCGCAAAAAAGGTTTTGCTTTTATCCTCGGGAGATAATTTGCTTAAGCGCGCAGAGCGTGTGGATAATTACCTTGGTCTGCCGGGGGTATCTGGCAAGGAAATGATGGATATTTTTACTAACCATGCAAAGGCGCAGGGCGTGGAGATACGAAGCGGTATCTGCGCAAATATTTACCCGTCGGGAAACGAGTTTATGGTAAATTTTGCAGGGGATATATTAAACTCTCGCAGTGTTATTATAGCCTGCGGTGTGGCAAAAGCACAGCCTGTACAAGGCGAAACAGAGCTTTTAGGAAATGGCGTGTCCTATTGCGCAACCTGCGATGGCATGCTGTATCGCGGCAAAGAAATAGCTGTATGGGGGCTTTGCGCCGAGGCTGTACACGAGGCAAATTATCTTTGCGAAATAGGCTGTAAGGTAAATTATATATCCACGGCATTTACCGAGGGGCTAAATGCGGACATAAAGCATATAGACGGACGTGTGTCTGCCATAGAAAAAGCGGAGAATATTCTGCGTATAACCATAGGCGAAACAGCTATAACAGTAAGCGGTATATTTATACTGAGAAATGCCATTGCACCCTCGGCGCTTTTAACAGGGCTAGAGCTTGAAAATGGATTTATCAAGGTAAATGCCAAGGGCGAAACTAATATTAAAGGCGTATACGCGGCAGGTGACGTAACGGGCAAGCCCTTGCAGGTAGCAAACGCAGTGGGCGACGGACTTGTGGCCGCTTTAAACGTAGCAGAATATTTGGATTTAGCTAAATAATGTAATATATCAATAAAGCGCGATGCTTTAAAATACAACAAACAACAAATGGAGGATTACAATGAAAAGAACAGACTATATTTCTTGGGACGAATATTTTATGGGCATTGCTCTTTTGTCGGCACAGCGCAGCAAGGATTCGGGCACACAGGTGGGTGCTTGTATTGTAAGCAACGAAAATAAAATATTATCCATGGGCTACAATGGCATGCCTACAGGCTGTTACGACGATTCCATGCCGTGGGAGCGTGAGGGCGCGCCGCTGGAAACTAAATATATGTACGTTTGCCATGCGGAGCTTAACGCTATTTTAAACCAAGCATCGGGCACAGGCAGCCTTCGCGGAGCAAAGCTGTACACCACGCTTTTTCCGTGTAACGAATGTGCAAAAGCAATAATACAAAGCGGCATAGCGCAGGTGGTTTATTACGAAGATAAATATGCCGATACAGACGCTGTAAACGCAAGCAAGCGCATGTTTGACATGGTAGGCATACAGTATACACCCTATAAGCACACAGGACGCAAAATTGGCATTGTGCTGTAAATGGTTTTATTAAAAAACTTATCCTAATGTGCGTGCTATCGCACATGCAGGGCTAAAACTGTTTTGAGAAACTGATTTATAAAAATAAAAGCAAAAACCTCCTACACGATTAACGTGTGGGAGGTTTTTGCATTGCAGGATAAAATTTTACTCTTTATTTGCCTGTTTATAATGTTAATTCCGCTTGCTAGTTAGCCAATGCGCGATAAACCTTTTCCAGTTCGTCTACGTCTTCGCTTACTAACAACACGGGTTTTGTGTAATCTAAGCTCATTAGCCCTAAAATGCTTTTGGCATCAGCTATGCTGCCCTTAGTGTCGTGTACGCCTATATCTGCAAAGCTGCCTGTAGCGGCGTTGAGAATGGTTTTAACCTGAGTAAAATTAGAAACTGTAACCTGCTTAACCATATAGCATCTTCCTTTCTGCGTGTGCCTTATAAGATTAGTATATGCATTTGCATATTTATCGCTATCTTATAATTGGTATTATATCATAAAAATAAACCCCTGTCTTGTTTAAAATGCCAAATTGGTTATTTTTAAAATATATTCTCCTTAATCAACAAAACTATATATTGCCGTTTTACCAAATTAGATATATTTCACCTTTTTTATAACAAAATATGGCAATTATATCAATTGGTAACGTTTTCATTTGTAAATTATTACAATTTATGCCTTTTAAATGTAAGTTCCTATAAAGCACATGATTGAATAATGCATATACATATATGCGTAATTTTTGTAAATGACGGTTTGTTTATTGACAGATAATTTTGAAATGGTATAATGGTTAAGCAAATATAATTATAATAGCTTAACTATTAGGAGGAATATATATGACAATTGCAAACGCAGTAAACCGGTTTTATTTTGATATGAATTTAAACGAGCTGCGATTAATGACTAAAAGTAAGGTTTTCCCTGCCATTACATACAATAGCTTAATGTATTTAGACATAATTGCCTATAAAGAAAATTGTACCGTAAGCTTTTTGGCAGATGCATTTAATGTGGCGAAATCTGCCGTTACCCTTAAAATAAACGAGCTGATACGCCAAGGGCTTGTAGATAAAACACAAAGCGAAACGGACAAGCGTGTGCATTATCTTACGGTAAAGCCCGAGGTGCTTTTGGAATATAAAATATACGACCGTGCGCTGTATAAAGCCGAAAAAATAATCGGCACAAAATATAGCGTTAAGGAAATGAAAACATTTTGCGATATGCTAGGGCTTATAAGCAAATGTTACGTGGAGGAAAGTGAAAATGAGCAATGCTCTGTCTAAAAAATTTAATGTTATCTCTTTGATGAAATTTACGGCACCTACTATAATAATGATGCTTTTTATGTCGCTGTACACTATGATAGACGGCGTGTTTGTATCGCGCTTTGTGGGCACAGGTGCGCTGTCGGCGGTAAATATTGTTTACCCTGTGCTAAATGTTGTGGTGGCGATAGCCATTATGCTTGCCACAGGGGCAAGCGCAGTGGTGGCGAAAAAAATGGGCGAAGGGAAAATAGCCGAGGCACGCGATAATTTTACGCTTATAACCGTTATAGGTGCTGTAGTGGGTGTAATTTTTGGCGTGATATCCATTATATTTATACATCCAATGCTTAAAATGCTTGGCGCAAGCGACGCCATTTACGAATATTGCTATCAATACTCCTTTATTTTATCTGTTTTCACACCAATGGCAATTTTGCAAATGCTTTTTCAATACTTTTTTGTTACGGCAGGTAAACCCATGCTGGGGCTTGCCGCTACTATTGCAGGCGGCTGTGCCAATATGGTGCTTGATTATATTTTTATAGTGCCGCTAAACATGGGCATTGCAGGGGCGGCACTTGCCACTGGAATAGGCTTTTCCATTCCGGCGGTTTGCGGGCTGTTTTACTTCGCTGTGCATCGCAAGGGTACCATGTATTTTGTAATGCCGCATTTCGACAAAAAAGCTATATTCGACAGCTGCACCAATGGCTCATCTGAAATGGTAACCAATCTTTCCATGGCAATTACCACGTTTTTATTTAATATTATAATGATGAAATATCTTGGCGAGGACGGTGTAGCCGCCATAACCGTTGTGCTGTATTCGCAGTTTCTGCTTACTGCTGTTTATCTTGGGTATTCTTCGGGCGTGGCGCCTATTTTAAGCTACAATTACGGCAGCGGCAATACAGCGCAATTAAAAAAGCTGTTTAAAATGAGCATTATTTTCTTGGCGGTTAGCTCTGTAGTGCTTTTTGCGGCTGCGCTTTTGTTATCGGGGCACATAGTGGGCATATTTTCAAAGCCCGATACTAATGTATTTGCCATAGCCAAAAACGGGTTTGGCTTATTTTCTATATCATACCTATTTATCGGCTTTAATATTTTTTCAAGCGGCATGTTTACCGCCCTGTCTAATGGCAAGGTGTCTGCCATAATATCCTTTTTGCGCACCTTTGCGTTTTTGGTGGTATCTATCCTTTTGCTGCCGCAAATTATGGGCATAAATGGCATATGGCTTGCCGTGCCGCTGGCGGAAATACTTGCCTTATTTGTAAGCGTGGTATATATGGTGAAGCTAAGAAAGGTTTACGGATATGCGTAAGGGCCATTGCGAAAAATGTTAATTGCTAATTAAGCGGTTGTTGTATTCACGTTAAACATGGTACAATGCTTGTATACGGAAATAATAATCCGAAAAAGCACAAAGTAAAATTGCCGTAAAAGGCGACAGCGTTACTATATTGCCGCATAAACGGCATCGAGTGGCGTTTACAATCGGCGAGCCGCCATGCATTTGGCTATGCATATTTTGGCAATGAAAAGGATAAATTTTAATGAAACTATGGATAATATCGGCGATAATTGCCCTTGTAGCTTGGAATATATTTGTGTTCTTTCTTTATGGCGCGGATAAGCGCAAGGCGAGGAAAGGGCATTGGAGAATTAGCGAAAGCACTTTGCTTGCGTCGGCGTTTTGCATGGGAGGGATAGGTGCTGTTTTGGGCATGAAAGCCTTTCACCATAAAACAAAGCACTTAGAATTTAAAATACTTGTTCCTATTGCGCTTGCCTTAAACGCGGCTGCAATTGTAGCGGCTATTTATTTTGCTTGTGTATAGCAACTTGACTAATTATTGTCTTTGTAAACAACCTTATGTCAAGTTGCATACAGCAAAGACGAGGGTTTGAGTAGGACAATCAAAAGTGAAATTGCTGTAAGAGGGTGAAGCGTTGATTTATCAAAACATTAAAAAAGGCATTTTCCTCGAACGCCCAAACAGATTTATCGCCTATGTTGAAATAGACGGTGTGCGCGAGGTAGTGCATGTAAAAAATACAGGGCGATGCAAGGAATTGCTATTGCCACAAAGCACTGTTTTTGTGCAGGAGGTTATTAGTGACACACGCAAAACAAAATACGACTTAATATCGGTGTATAAAGGCGACAAGCTTATAAATATGGATAGCCAAGCACCAAACAAGGTTTTTGCAGAGTGGGTAAAGGCAGGGCGCTTTTTGCCGAACATAACCTTGATAAGGGCTGAAACAAAGTTTGGTAATTCTCGTTTGGATTTTTATTTGCAAACTGAGGATAAAAAAATATTTGCCGAAGTAAAAGGTGTAACCTTAGAGGAAAACGGCATAGTGCGCTTTCCCGATGCGCCCACAGAGCGCGGTGTAAAGCATTTGAATGAGCTATGCGCCGCAGTGGACGAGGGGTACGAGGCATATGCGGTGTTTGTGGTGCAGATGAGCGGTGCTGATAGCTTTGAGCCAAACGACGCAACACAGCCTGCCTTTGGCGCGGCTTTGCGCCACGCCGCAAAGGTGGGTGTACATATCGTGGCACTGGGCTGCAAGGTAACGCCTGACACCCTTATTATAGAAAACTTGGTTAAAATAAAACTGTAAATGTACAAAATCCACAAAATACGCGCATAAACTTCGGCATTGGTATGAGGGTTTATGTATTGATTTTTGCGGAAATATACGTTAAACTATAAATGTCACTCTAAGTGACATTTATATTGTGCTTATAGCATAAAAAGGAAGCTTAATTATGTCTTTAGAAGAACTGCGTGAGCAAAACAAAGAAAATGTGGCAGCGTGCGCGCTGGAGCATTTTATCCAAAACGGCATTGAGCCAAGCAAAATTTCGGATATTGCAAAAAAGGCAGGGGTAACTTCGCGGTCGGTTTATCGCTATTTTGAAACAAAGGCAGACCTTGTATTACAGGCGGCACTTTTGTTTTGGGAGCAAACGGTGGCGGAGTCTGAAAAAGTGTGGGATAACCCACATTTGCAAAGTATGAGTGGCGCAAGCCAGATTGAGGCTGTGCTGAAAGCCTATGCGCATCAATATGTGGCATCTAAGGAAAAGCTGGTGTTTATACAGGAGGCGGAGGTTTATCTGCACAGAAACGGCAAAATTGCGCCAATACAAAACAAAGCACCCATCAACTTTTTAAGCGGAAAAGGGCCGCTGAACCGCGCTGTAAATAAAGGGATTATGGACGGTACTGTGAAAAACAGCCCCAATTTAGAGCTTTTGTATTACAACGCCTACGACAGCTTGCTGGGGCTAATGCAAAAAATGGCGGTGGGAGATGCCGACGATTGGCAAAAAAACTGCGACGGTATGGCGAGAATAGATGCGTTTTGCAAAATGCTGGCACGCTCTTTTTCGGAGCAATAGTTTTTTATATCAAAAATTGTTAAAAAAATATCAATGTGCAGGAGCATTAGAATTTACCACACACGAACAAAAACATTAGAGGAGGAACCAAAATTATGCAGCAATATGACGTTATCGTTATAGGCGCAGGAAACGGCGGTCTTGCCGCCGCCGCAACCTTGGCAGAAAAAGGCAAAAAGGTAATTTTATTTGAAAAACACAATATTCCGGGTGGCTGCGGCACAAGCTTTCGCCGCGGCAGATTTGAATTTGAGGTGGCATTGCATCAGCTTAGCAGCATGGGCACACCTCAAAAACCCGGCGCATTGCGTGAGCAATTTCGCAGATACGGTATTGAAGATAAAATTGAATGGATTGAAATTAAAGAGCTGTTTCGCGTAAACTTTCCCGACGGAACGGGCATTAGTATTCCGGCGGAGCGCAAAGCCTGCGAGGCGCACCTTTGTAGCAAATTTCCAAAAGAAAAAGACGCTATTTTAAAATATTTCGAGGCGTTGTACGCCTTTTGTGCGCAATCTGCGGAGTTTGCGAAAAAAAGCGCACAAAGCACGGAAGAACCCGGCGCAATGAAAAAAGCAATTATGAAAGCGGGCTTTCCGAAAATATATCCAGAGCTTGCCAAATATGCTTTAAAAAGCACACAAGAGGTTTTGGACGAGTTTTTCAAGGACGTTAAGCTGAAGCTTTCCTTGTCGGCTTATTGGTGCTTTATGGGCATGCCTCCGGCAAGATTTCCGTGGTCGATATTGGCGAAATGCACTAATTTTTACATGGAAGATAAGCCGTTTTATCTGCGCGGAACATCTATGATGATGAGCCAAGCCATTATGGACGCCACAGAGCGCATGGGCGGTGTGGTGGAGCTAAACTGCGGCGTGGAGCGCATTATTTTGGAAAATGGCGTGGCTGTGGGCGTGGTGGACGAAGAAGGGCGCGAATATCGCGCAAAGAAGATTGTTTCCAACATTTCGCCGCTTGCCACTTATGGTGCGCTTTTGCGCCCTGAGGAAGTGCCGCAGGCTGCGCGCGAATATCTAAAGCCGTATACAGTGGGCATATCTGCATTAACTTGCTTTATAGGCCTAGACTGCACTCCTGAGGAAATAGGGTTTACAACGTCATTTACGTTAAACTATGAAAGCTTTGATGCTAACCACGATTTTATGGACGCATACAAGCTTTTGCCGGAGCATGATCCGCTTATTGCCACCTGCTACACGGTGGACGATCCACTTGTTTCGCCAAAGGGCACAAGCATTATTACCGCAGGCACACTGAAATACAGCACAGAATGGGAAAAGCTGACGCCGGAGCAGTATTACGAGAAAAAATACGAAGCGGGAAAGCGCATTGTGGCGCGCCTTGAAAAGATGTATCCAGGATTTACCGAGCATATTGAGGAGATGGAAATTGCCACTCCGCTTACACATATGCGTTATCTTAACCACCCGGGCGGTGCTATTTACGGCTATGAGCAGGATTTGATTTCCTCTGTGTTCTTTTTCCCAAATGAAAGCAAGATTGAAAACCTTGTTTTCGCAAGCGGCTGGGTAAACGCTTGCGGCTTTGGGCCAAACTACTTATTCGCAGACAATGTGGCAACTAAGCTTGCCAAGGAGGTGTAATTATGGCAAAAACAATAAAAGAAACATTGCTTGGCACCATAGTACACGGCAATGAGATAATGGAAGAAATACGCGTTTTGCGCCAGATTTCTACCGATAAAATTAAAGAGGGCAACGAGGCAGATTTGCGTATTGCGCAGCTGCACGCAAAGGATTTAGAGCTTGTAGTAAGCGCTATTACAGATACGGGCAAAAACGCAAAAATTTTACGTCTTTCTTCTAAAAACGGATATCTTCCGCCTTTTGAGGCGGGGCAGTATGTAAATTTGTTTACGGAAATTGACGGTGTGCGCACAAGCCGCCCTTATAGTATTTCGTCGTCGCCGCGCCAGCGCGCATATTACGAAATAACAGTTGCCGCCACTAAAGACGGCTTTGTGTCGGATTATTTTTTAAACAACGTAAAAACCGGCGATTGCTTTTTGGCAAATGGGCCTGCGGGCGTGTTTCGTTTTCAGCCTGTGTTCCATAGCAAAAAATCATTATTTTTGGCAGGCGGCAGCGGCATAACACCATTTATGAGCATGCTGCGCGAGATAATAGACGCAGGGCTTGACCGCGACGTTGTAATGCTTTATGGCTGTAGGTGCGAGGACGCCGCTTTGTATCACGACGAGCTTTGCGCGTATGCCGCAGCAAACGATAATTTTGATTATCATTTGGTCGTTTCAGATGATGCAGAGAACTGGAAAGGCGAAAAAGGGTTTATTAATGAGGAGCTGATTAAGCGACTTGTGCCGGATTTTGCCGAGAGAACCTGCTATATTTGTGGGCCGCAGATAATGAACGATTTTTGCAAAAACGAGCTTGAAAACATGGGCATGCCGATAAAGCGTATTCGCCGAGAGATGTTTGGCTCGCGCAGGGATATCCAAAACGAGCCGGGCTGGCCAAAAGAACTAAGCGGCAGCGAAGTGTTTAATATTAAAGTAGGCGAGCGTGTTATTGACGCAAAAAGCGGAGAAAGCGTGCTGTGCGCCCTTGAGCGTGCAGGCATACGCGTAAATGTGTGCTGCCGTAGCGGAGAATGTAGCCTGTGCAGAGTGAAGCTGGTTTCGGGAAAGGTGTTTTTATCCAAGGGTATTATGCTGCGAATGGCAGACGAAAAGTTTGGATATATTCATTCCTGCAAGGCTTATCCTATCGGCGATATCGAAATTTCAATTTAATGTGGCTTATGGCAAGCTGTGATATATTGCAAAATTGCAGCTTGCCACAGCGCAAAACGGTGTGCGGAATATTACTGCGCTATGCGGCGATATTATGTAATAAAGGAGAAAATCATGGGCTTTTTATTTAACGGATATTCTGTTGTAACAGTGCTTACTTTTGTGGGGCTTGTGGCGGCACTGCTGCTGTTTAACGAAATTACAAGGCGCAGCAAAATAGCTGCAATTGTGTTTTATTGCGTTGTGCCTGTTGTACTTATAGTGCTTATTGCTCTTGGAGTGGTAAGCAGCCCTTCCAGCAAAACATGGTTCGGAGTAGTGAAAACATTCTCGGCTTTGCTTGGAGTGCTTGGGTTTATGGCAATTAGATATACTAAGCTTGGGGAAAAGAAGTTTGCTTTTTATTTTCCGGTTGCCATTCTTGCCATTAATATTATAGAGGCAATTGTGCGTGACATAGAGGTGTTTAAAACCTATAAAACCCTTACGGTTGACGGGGCAAACATTACAATGCTAGGCGGTACTTGGAACGTTTTAAACGCTATAGCGGGTGCGCTTTTACTTGTTACCTTAACAGGCTGGGTTGGCATCAAGGTGGCAAACACGCCCTCTCGCGACATGGTGTGGGCAGACCAGCTTTGGTTTTGGATAATTGCATATGACGCTTGGAATATTGCGTATTGCTACAACTGCATTTCCACACGCTCCTTGTATGCGGGTGTGGCGCTATGCGTTTCTTGCACTATTGCAGAGTTTTGCTTTAAGCGCGGAGCGTGGCTACAGCATCGCGCGCAAACACTGGCTCTGTTTGGCATGTTCTCTCTTGCGGTGGATTATCAGGCGATGCCGCAGTTTGGCATTGTGGCTTCGTATAATCCAAGCGCGTGGCTGGCGCTTAGCGCCCTTGCTTTAGCCATAAACGCCGCGGTTTTCGCTTATGAAATTTATGTAATTATCAAGCGCAAACGCAACCCATTAAAACAAGAAATGTACACAGAGCTAGGCGCGTATAAAGCAAACTTGAAAGCAAATAATTTGATGACAGGCACAAAAGTGTAATTTTATCAAAGCAATTTCAAATGTGATATAACAGCCGCGCAAAGGTTATCATACTGCCAAGGTTTGCATTTGCTATGGAATATATGATATTATGTAAATGTAAAAATCAACTTGCGCTGTTGATATATTTACATCATCATGGCTTAATTTGCCATTGATTAACTTTTGGAAAAGCGGAGATAAAATATGGATAAAGCATGTAAAAAACCAAATATTCTGTGGATAATGACAGACCAGCAAAAAGCTACTGCCATGTCTTGCAAAGGTGCGCCTTTGGGCTTAACAGTAAATATAGATGCACTTGCCGAGGACGGCATACGCTTTGATAATGCCTATACCCCTTGCCCTGTGTGCGCACCTGCACGCGCCGCAATGAAAACAGGGTGTTTTCCTCCTGCTACAGGCGTTGTTAAAAACTGGGTAGGCTTTAGCGAGGGAATGAGCTTTTTGCCGCATCGCTTGCAAAAGCAAAGCTATTGCACAGGGCTTATCGGCAAATTGCATTTTACACCGCCTGAGGGTGATTATGGATTTGACAAAAAATGGCTGAGCGATGCACCATATTCGGTATATGCAGACGACGATAAGCACTCTGACTATATTAAGTGGTTACGGGAATATTCTTTCAATAAAAAAGGCATAGATCCTGTAAAGCTATTTGACGAGGACGAGCTTGCGCTGGACGCATGCCCACGCAAATTTATTATGGGCAGCTCTTTTCGCACCAAGGAGGAGCATGAAACTGCGTGGACTACAGACAGCGCCATTAAACTTATAGACGAACAAACAGGCGAGCAGCCGTTTTTTTGCTATACTTCATATTTTGGACCTCATCAGCCATACGGCCCACCTGCACCATACGACAAATGGATATCTGCAAAGGATATCACTTTGCCAAGCACTTATTATGAGGACTGCATGCAAAACAACCCTGTGTTTAAAGCGAGCTGCGCAAAAATGCAGGAGCATTTAAAAAAAGAGCTTACCGAGCAGGATTATAAAGAGCTGATTGCGGCATATTACGGGCAAATGAAGATGATAGACGATTCTATCGGTACTTTGATAGAGCATTTGAAGGCAAAAGGTATTTATGACGATACAATGATAATATTTTCGTCTGACCATGGGGATTATCTTGGAGATTACGGCTTATTCTTCAAGGGGCAAATGTACGATTCCTGCGCCAAGGTGCCGCTTATTATTAAGCCAAGCGGCGGAGCGCCTGCCAATTTGCGCGGTGCAGTGCGAAACGAAATTGTGAATACCATAGATTTATATGCCACTATTTTAAACGCAACAGGGGATTTTGATTGGCAAACGGATAAAACCCAATCCCGCGATTTACAGCCGCTTTTGACAAATGCAAAAATGAAGTGGGATAATTGCACTTACGCTATTATCGGTGCAACAAAGGAAACCGCACAATGCATGCTACGTCAAGACGAATACAAGCTTATCCGTCAAGCGCAAGGCGAGGAAAGCGCAGTGTACGAGCTGTACAATTTATCCGAAAACAATGAGGAAACAATAAACTTGTACGAAAATGCAGACTATTGCAAGGTGCGCGATACCTTAAAGAAGAAATTAGATGCGTGGTATCAAACGCAAAGCAGCCTTTACCCCGAAAAAACGGTTGACGTTAGGAAAAAATGACGGATTGTATTGGGCTAAAACGATAAGAAGCACAATTAAAACGAGGGTATGGCAATTGAGCGATATCCTCGTTTTGCATTATATAGCAACTTGACATATTATTGTCTTTGTAAACAACCTTTTGTCAAGTTGCATACAGCAAAGACGGGGCTTTAGTAGGAGAATCAAAAGTAAAATTGCTGTGAAATCATTCTGATTTGCTGATGTATTTTAAAATTACAGCTTATGAGGCAATGGTAAATGGCAACTTTTGCAAAAGTAGTTTAAAAGCGACAAAAAACAGGCAAAAAGTTTATCTATTTTTTTATGTAATCTTTGTTGAAAAAATAACGAACTTAGATTATACTATAAGTGTCATACAATATGACATTTGAAAAGATGAGTAAACAGTCGGATACAATGCCGCTTTTAAAAGGGAAAGGGTTTTTGCGTTGGATAAAAAAAGCGTAGCATCATTTTTTGATAATATTGCAGCTAAATGGGAGCAGTCGTTGCATTGCGACGACGATAAAATAGATAAAATACTGGACTGTGCAGATATTGGCGAAGGGAAATCGGTGCTTGACATTGCATGCGGAACAGGCGTGCTGTTTCCTTATTATATCAAGCGAGATGCAGCTAAGATAACCGGTGTTGATATTTCGCGTAAAATGGTGGAGAAAGCATTGGAAAAGGCAAAGGACGAAAGAATTACAGTTTTAATGGGTGATGCTGAAAGCCTAAAGCTGAATAATTTTGACAGATGTGTTATATTTAACGCGTTTCCGCATTTTGAAAAGCCGAGAAACATTATTTTGGCGGCAAAAACAGCTCTTGCAAAGGGCGGAAGATTTACCGTGGCACATGACGAGAGCAGAGCAAAAATAAACTCGCGGCATTTAGCCATTGCAAGCGAAGTGTCGATAATGCTGCCATGCGCAGAGGAGCTTGCGTGCATGATGGAAAAATGGTTTACAGTGGACGTAAAAGTAGATAGCAAGGAGCTGTATATCGTGTCGGGGGTTCTTAAATAACGTAAATTACGCATAAAGTAAACAGTAAATATATGGGCGGGGGTATGCCAATGTATGTGCAGCTTGCTGTAATAATGCGTAAAAATAAAAATATCGGAGGAATTTATCATGCCTAATAAACCACAAACTAAAACCGAGCATAGAAACCAAAACGTTTTGCTTTTGTTTCTAACCATCGCCTTCACGGCAACCTCGATGCTTGCGGCATCACAGCCAATACTGGTAAATATACTAGTGAACGTTATCCTTCCAGTGATAATACTTGCTTTTTGTAAGCTTGTATTTTTTGAAAGGCTAAAGCTTACAACCCTTACAATGCTGCGCATTGCAATTGTTTTTTCTGTGTTCAATATTTTAGACAGACAGCTATTTGTTAATATTGTGCTTATTTTCCTGTTCATCAACATTATGGAAGCCACATTTACGGATATTTTCAGATATAAAAAATACTTTAACGGCGTATCGGGAATTGTGCTTGCGGTGTCTATCATTTTCCTGCGCGGCAGTTGGATAGACTTGACGCATTTGACGGATTTTGGCCTTTTTGCAAAGTTTATGCATATGTACGAATTTCATGCGCCTACTGCTATAGGCACTGTTTGCTGGATTATCGCATATACAATTTGGAACTGGGTTTTTGTAACTAACGAATTTTCAGATTCTGTTGCAAAGCTGCATGTTGGTATTTTGGCGGCGCCTATCCTTGGCAGCTTGATAACGGGCAACCCCGGTTTTTGGCTTGCGTTCCGTGCAGGCTCTCTTGCATACGGCGGCTGTTTTCAGATAGCAGAAAAAGAATTTGTTGAAGAAAACCTGAAAAGCAGCGTATTTAGCAAATTTGTTGCATTTACAAAGAAAACAAGCGTGCAGATAGCACTGATGATCATAAACATAGTATTGTTGGCACTGGCTTGCTTTTTATAAGCAATCGATAAAACTACATATGGAGGCGTAAAATGGACAATTTTAGAATACTCGAAATTAAAAGAAGTGTATTTGCCGACAACGACCACCAAGCGGATTTACTGCGCGAGGAACTGAAAGAAAAAAAGGTATTTTTGCTTAATTTAATGTCATCGCCCGGCTCAGGGAAAACCACCACTTTAGTACGCACATTAAACGCGCTGAAAGGCGAATTTAAAATAGGCGTAATGGAGGCGGACATAGACTCGGACGTCGATGCAAAAACCATTCAGGAAACGGGCGTAAAGGTGATACAGCTTCACACGGGTGGCATGTGCCATTTAGACGCCGACATGACAAAGCAAGGCCTTGAGGGCATGTGCCTTGAGGGGGTAGACCTTGCTATTTTGGAAAACGTGGGCAACCTTGTATGCCCGGCAGAATTTGACACAGGCTCCTGCAAAAACGCTATGATTTTGAGCGTGCCTGAGGGGGACGATAAGCCCCTTAAATATCCGCTGATGTTTTCTATATGCGATGTGCTTTTAATTAATAAAACAGACGTTCTGCCGTATTTTGATTTCGATATAAAAGCGGTAATCGAGCGCGCAAAAAAGCTAAATCCAAACATTAAGGTGATACCAATATCCGCACGCACGGGCGAAGGAATGGAAGAATGGTTTGAATGGCTACGCTGTGAAACAAACGCGTGGAACAATAAATAAAGGAGCGACGAAATGGAATTAAGGCCTAAAATAGTTAAGCTTTGCAAGATGGTTGGCGGGCTTACCGGCATGGTGAATAAAATAGACGAAAACGCCCCTGAATATTATTCGCTGGACTGCGTCGTGTCTGACGAACAGGCGGATATTGCGCTTACAATGGGGCTACGCAAGCCGCGCACAGCAGAATACATAGCCGAAAAAGCGGGTAAACCACTTGAAGAAGCACGCAAAATAGCGCTAGAGCTTGCGCAAATTGGCGTGTGCAAGGTGTATATTGACGAAAATAAGGACGAAGTGTTTTTCGTGCAGATATTTGCACCGGGCATTTTGGAAATGATGGTGAATAACTCGGCACAGGTGGAGAAGTTTCCTCAAATTGCAAAGGCATTTGAGGAATATACCCGTGTGCGCATTGCGGCTATGGCGCCCATGCTGCCACTTGGCGCGGCGATGATGCGAGTAATTCCCATAGAAAAAGCAATTGAAGGCGATACCAAATCGGTTTCTTATGAACAAATTTCAAATTATCTTAATAAATACAATGTGTTTTCCGTATCGGATTGTTCTTGCCGCCGCTCGCGCAGAATATTGGGGCAGGGCTGTGGGCATCTTGAAACAGACATGTGTATTCAAATGGGGACAGGCGCAGAATATTATATTCGCACAGGCAGAGCGCGCGAAGTAACACGCGAAGAAGCATTGGAGATTTTGAAAAAAGCGGAAGAAAACGGCCTTATGCATCAAATGCCCAACATTGAGGGGCTGGGAGAATCTGCCGCCATATGCAACTGCTGCTCTTGCTCGTGCTTTGCAATGCGCGTTGCAACAATGTTTGGCTCTTACGATTCCATACGTTCAAACTATGTATCAAAGGTAGACAAAGACAAGTGCGTAGCTTGTGGGCAATGCGTTGAAAACTGCCCCACAAACGCACTGCGCTTAGGGCAAAAGCTTTGTACGAAAACACCTATTGTGGAAAAGGATTATAAAAAAGCCCGCGACCATGCATGGAGCGAAAAAGATTGGAATATAGATTATCGCGAAAACCGCGAGGACGTTGCCGAGGGCGGTACTTCCCCATGCAAAACCGCTTGCCCTGCGCATATTGCAGTGCAAGGGTATATTAAGCTTGCGTCGCAGGGTAAATTTACAGATGCATTAGAGCTTATTAAAAAAGAAAATCCGTTTCCCGCTATTTGCGGACGCATTTGCCCGCGTGCTTGCGAAACAGCTTGCACACGCGGCGATATGGACGATCCTATTGCCATTGACGAAATTAAAAAGTTTATTGCTGACCGCGAGCTTAGCGCGGAAACTAGGTTTATGCCTAAAAAGCGTCACGATTACGGCAAAAAGATAGCTATAGTAGGTGCCGGACCGGCAGGGCTTTCCTGCGCGTATTATCTTGCCATAGACGGATACAAGGTAACTGTTTTTGAAAAGGAGAATAAGCTTGGCGGCATGCTTACACTTGGTATACCATCTTTCCGCCTTGAAAAAAATGTGGTGAACGCCGAAATTGATATTTTAAAAGAAATGGGCGTCGAGTTTAAAACAGGTGTAGAAGTGGGCAAAGACGTAACCATTGCGGAGCTTCGTTTACAGGGATTTAAGGGCTTTTACCTTGCAATAGGCGCACAGGGCGGCCGTAAGCTTGGCATTAGCGGCGAGGACGCAAAAGAAGTAATAACAGGTGTTAGCTTTTTGCGCGATATAAATTTAGATAAAGAAGTAAAGTTAAAGGGTAATGTAGTGGTTATCGGTGGGGGCAACGTGGCTATAGACGTTGCGCGGTCTGCCACAAGGGTAGGCGCGGAAAAGGTGGAGATGTTTGCACTTGAAAGCCGCGCTGAAATGCCTGCTTTAGACGAAGAAATATTAGAGGCAGAGAGCGAGGGCATTGTTATAGGCAACTCTTGGGGGCCAAAGCGCATTGTAACCGAAAACGGCAAGGTTATTGGAGTTGAATTTAAAAAATGCGTTAGCGTATTCGACGAAAACCACAGGTTTAGCCCTAAGTATGATGAAAACGACACTAAATTTGTGAACGCAGATTACGTGCTTACATCTATAGGCCAATCGGTGGAGTGGGGCGAATTGCTTTCAGGCAGCAAGGTGGAGCTAAAGGGTAACAATACCGTTATAGCCGATGCACTTACATATCAAACAGGCGAGGCAGATGTTTTTGCAGGGGGCGACGTGCTTACGGGGCCAAGATTTGCCATAGATGCGATTGCGGCAGGCAAAGAGGCGGCCATTTCTTTACATCGTGCCGTACAGCCGGGGCAAAGCCTTACTTTTGGGCGCGACAGGCGGCTTTATCATGAGCTTGATAAAAACAATGTTGTTTTTGACGGCTTTGACACTATTCCTCGTCAATTGGCAGGGCATACTAAAGCCAAAAGCAAATTTGCGGATAACCGCACCACATTTACATTAGAGCAAATGCAAAAGGAAACAGAGCGTTGCCTTGGCTGTGGTGCTGTGCAGGTGGACGAATATAAATGTGTGGGCTGTGGGCAATGTACGACAAAATGCAAATTTGATGCTATTACTTTAGAGAAAAAGTATGACGGATTTGCGCCTATATTTGAACAGCTTCCTATGCAGGTGGCAAAATATGCAATTAAGCGCACAGGAAAAATAGCCGCAACAGCGGTAAAAAGTGCTTTTACAGGGAAAGACTGAGGGTGAAAATATGCATGAGCTTGGTGTATTAAGCGCAATGGTGAAAACCGTTGAGGGCATTGCCAAAGAAGAAAAGCTTACCCATATTGAAAAAATAGTTTTGCAGGTAGGCGAACTATCGGGTATGGTACCGTCGTATTTACAGGCTAGCTACCCTGCCGCAGTTTATAAAACATCTCTTGCAGATACAAAGCTGGAGCTTGAGATTATTCCGGGAATTGTGCGATGCAACGAATGTAAGGAAAAATTTAATGCAGTGGAGTGCGACCTTGTGTGCCCACATTGCAATTCCCACGACTTGATGCCGCTTAGCGGACGAGAGTTTATTATAAAAGAAATTGTGGCGTGCTAGTTTTTAAAGCAAGGTGATTTTTGCCAACAGTTTTTAAACTTAGCAAAACAAATTAAACAAAACAGCTTTGCTCAAACAAGTTTGTATTGAGTAAAGCTGTTTTTATCGTTCCATGATGCTGGGGTTTTGTGTAAAGAGTATAATGCTTTGTTGATAATTTAGAATATAAGTGGTAGTATATGGGTAAGCATAAGATAACTTTAGGCGGAATAATAATTGTGTATAGAAAGCATGGAAGATGATAACGCAAAAACGAAGGGAAGGAGGGCTGTTTATGTGCGGTATTGACGTAGATTTTGACGGTGACATGGACTTGAGCGACGACTATTTAGCGCAAGAGCTTATGGACGACGACGAGGAAACGGACGACGAAGAATAGGCGAGTGAAAAAGGGATAATGGGGGTGTGCTGATGACTTGGGATATGTACTATGAAAGGTTCTACGACTGGGCCGAAAGCACGCAAACTGCCCGAATAGCATCAATTGAAAGCTTTGGCACCGCCGAAGAAGTCGCGGAAATTGCAGATGCATTGACGGACGAAAAGGCGGCGTCAAAGCTGATAATGAAAGCTGTTTCCCATGGTGTGGTATTTAGCTTTAAGCAAATAGAGGAGCTTTGCGGCTGTGTGGACGAAAAAACAATAGCAGCATTGCTATCTGTAAACAAAGAAAAGATTACAGCACAGCAGCTTGAAACGTTGGCAGATTATATTGATGAAGATGTGCTGGCAAAATTAGTTGATGAAAACAAAGGCGATTTTACTTATAAGCAGCTTGAAACATTGGCGGATTATTTGCCAAACGAAGATGTTATCGATGATGCAAAGATAAAATTATTGATAAAGGCTCCACACGAAATAACCCCTGATATTTTACGCAATATCATGGAGAAATATTATAACGCGCCAGTGCTTGAAGAAATCGCAAGGGTTGTACCGCTGAACGCGGCAAACCAAAAAATAATAGAAGAAGATTTTACAGCGTTTGATGAAAGCGCGATTATAGTGATGTTTGAAAGATTGTGCCAAAAAGGCGCAACGCCAAATGCAGAACTGTTTAGGGATATTATCAGTGAGATAAACGAAAAAACCACCGACGCAGTATATGAAAATATAAAAGGAAATGGCAATGAAAAAGCTATCGATATGCTGAAATTTGAGCTTGGCATTGAAAACAGCAAAAGGAAAAAGCCGCATACTATATTAAATGCAGTGGCAGCTTTAGCTACTGTTTCGGAAATAGAAAGTTGGTTTAAAAAGCATAACTAACTGCGGCAGTGCAAATAATGGCTATAACTTATTCGGTTGTACACGCAATAGCAGAAACGATGAAAACAGATAAATATTAATAGCTAATGAAAAAAATGCTGTGTCACAAATATGTGGCACAGCATTTTTATGATGTATTTGAAGAAATTATAAATGATTTTGAAATTTTATTGGTGTATTGCTTTTAAAAGTGTGCTTTACAGGGCGAAAGCGTCAGCGTTGCTTTTTCCAAGAAATAATGAGCAATGCGCAAATAATTGCACCTAGTAGCGCAGCTACGCACCATGCGAAAATGGTGGCGTTCCAACCGCCGTTTTCTAAAAGCAAGCCGACACCGTAGCTTGAAATAGTGCTGCCGAGGTATGTGGCGGAATTTAAAATGCCGCTTAGCGAAGATACGCGGCGTAAGCGCTGCAAGCGCAGGGGAACAAGGGTGACAATCATGGTGTTGATGGCAAGCATTAATGCGGCACAAAGGGCGAATAAAAACAAGCTGAACCACAAGGAACCAAGGGAGGCGGTGCAGAGCAAAAGCATAAATATGCCGCCTGCCACGGCAAATGCACATGCCGAGGTGGCAAGCTCGTTGTGGAAAAACCTGTTGTTGAGCCATTTGCCAAGGTAGACGCCGCCAAGATTAACAATGGGGATTACCAAGGTAAGCACAATGGATATAACGGACGCAACGCCGTAATTATCGCTGAGGAACGAGGGCATCCACGTTTGTATGCCGTCTTTTAATATGCCGCTGATTAACGCGGCTATGCACACAGCCGCTATTATGGCGATAACAATTTTTTCGATATGGGGCTTTTGAGGATTTTGCTTTTCTGCCGCTTGCTCTTGCGTTTCTTCTATGGTTTCGGCTTTTTCCAGATGCGTCATGCCCAAAATCCACGCAGTGGCGGTGCAGATAAGCACCACAGCGGATATTAAAAACGATAAACGCCAGCCGCTAATGGCTATTGCCGCCGCTGAAAGCAGATATGCCGAAAATGTGCCGAAGGGAACGGTGGTGGCATAATTTATGCTGGCGTTTAGGGCTTGCTTGCGCTGTAAACGCTCTACCGTAAGGCAAAGCATTGGTGACCAAACGGCAGATTGCGCAACGCCATTGAACGCCCAAAGCACTGCCATGGCATTTGCACTATGGGTAAATGCCATGGCTAAATTGACGAAACCTGACGTTAGCACGCCAAAAAACACAATAAGCTTGGGACTGTATTTATCGCCTAAAAACCCAAATACTAGCTGAAACATGCCGTAAAACAAGAAAAACGCACTGCCCACAAGCCCCATTTGCGCCTTGGTAAAGCCTGTGCTTATAATTTCGGCTATGCTTGCCGTGAAATTAAGCCGACCTAAGTAGGTGCAAAAATATGTGAGCCAGCAAAGTGTAAAAAATAGCTTAACGTCTTTTTCGTTTATCAGTTTTTGGCTGTTTGTAAGCATTATAAATATTAATTCTCCGTTTCGTAATGGAATTTATATTTCTATTGTCATGCCGTCGTATGACGGCTCCATGCCGATTTTGCCTGCATGCGCACAAAGCTCTTGATGCAACACGCCGCCATTGTGGGAAAAATGGTTTATTATAAACCGCGTTTCGCAAGAGGCGGAGCCTATTTGTATAAGTTTGGCTTTTACTTCGGCGGCGTTTGGCAACCCCATGTGGCCGCTTGCGCTGTCGTTTTCTATGCCACCGCTTGTGCAATCGAGGCTGACAAGGTTTAGATGTACAGCCGATTTTGCAAGATAATCGTACACGGCGGGATAAAACACGCCTGTATCATGGGCGTATAAAATGGATTTGCCGCCATTTTCTATAAGATAGATAAGCGCCTGTTCGGTTTGCATATGCTTTGCAGGCAAAGGCGTGACAAGATATTCGCCCGCCTGAAAAGGCTTATAGGGCTGTACAATATGAAAATGCAGTGAAGAACCGATGTTTTCGTCTAACTCGTGCGATATGGCACGGTAAAAATAATCGCGCACGGCGGCGTTGCAATATATATTTAAAATGGGGCTTTGCATGTTGTGGGCATAGGTTTCTCCACGCAAAGCAAGCTCCGCAGGATAAAAATGGTCTGTATGGGAATGGGTGATAAGCAAATGTTCCACGGCGGAAAGGTCTAAATTTTCGCGTAGCATGTGCAAGTATGTATCGCATGGCAGATCGATAAGAAGATTGCTGTTTACAAGAGCCTGAGAGCGAGTGCGAATGTTTTTGCCGCCGAGGGTGCGCGCTTTGCGGCAACATTCGCAATTGCAAAAAACAGACGGCCACCCCTCTGCGGCTGCTGTGCCAAGATATTTGAAATTCATTACAGTAAGCTCCTTTGAAACAAAATGTTGTTTATTGCTAGATTTTGTCAAAGCCGTAATCTATAGTAACTATGCTATGGGTTTCGGCAGATTTTTTTGCGCCAAGGCATGCCGCGGCACTTGCAAGGCCTTCGGATAAATTGCTGCGGCTTTCTTTGCCGTTTAGCACGTCCATAAAGGCGAGAGCAAGCTGCTTGTCGCCGCCAAAATGTGTGCCCTGTGGGAAAGTGAAGCTATGGACGGCGCTGTGCTTACTGCTGTAATAATCCACATGGATAGTGGCTGTGTAAAAATCGAATTCCGCACTGCCTTTTGTACCGATAAAGCGCGCGCCTCTGCGACCGGCACTGTTTTTAACTAAAAATACTTGATGATAGCTGATGATTGTGCCGTCGTCACATGTGAAAATAGCCGCCGCTACATCTTCGTTGCCTGTATCGGTGGCAAAACAGCAGTATTCGCCTGTAGGCACTTCGTTTAATATATGTTTTGCGGTGTAGCTACTTTCGGTGCAGGTGTGGTTTTCGGCACAATCTTCACAGCGCAAATTTGCGGGCTTGTCGCCCTTAAAATACATTTTAGCCGTTTGCGCGGTTACGCTTGTGGGGCGTTTGCCTAGAATGTATGTAATGTAATCTATATCGTGTGTTGATTTTTGAAGAAATAATCCGCCTGTAAGAGAGGCGTCGCGGTACCAGCTATGGTAGTATACATTGCCATAGGGGACATTATTAATCGCTTGCACAGTTACTATATCGCCAAGCGCACCGCTATCCACAAGCTGTTTCATCTCTTGCACAATGCTTGTAAGACGCAGAGGAAACGACACAACTACGCGGTTTTCCATGCCTTTGCCAGCGCTTAATAAAAGGCCGTATTGCGAGCTATTGATGCACACGGGCTTTTCTAAAAAGAGGGGAATACCGCGGCTTAAAGCTAAAGCGGCAAGCTCTGCATGCAGGGCACAGCGCGTGCCGACAAATACACCGTCCAAATTTTCGTTTTGGAGCATTTCCTCGGCGGTATTATAATAGGAAGTGTTTTCAAAAAAAGCTTTTTGCGATAGGCTCTCGCGCAATTCGCCGCTGCGAGGATCCGCAATAGCGGCAACGGCAATGTCTAGTTCTAAGGCGGTAAACGCCTCCATCATAGTATCTGACCTTAGCCCGTAGCCGATAAATCCAATGTTTTTCATAATAACCTCCAACTATAATAGCTTTTCTATTTTTAAATTTACAGCGTCGTGCAATTTGTTTAGCACGGCGTTATTACGGGGATAGCGTTTAAAGGTTATTTTGCCGCAAATGCTCTGTATAAGTTCGCACACATTTTGGCGCGAGGACAATTGCTCTAGCAGGTACAGTGCGCGCATGTCTTGCAACGCCTCGCGAAATATCTTTATGCGAATAGACGCGACAGGCTCACCGTGCGCGCCCGGATATACAAGAAACGGATCTCCGCTTGGAAAGCCAAGCCCTGCATCGGTAACGCGGTATGGATCTATAAGCTCTTTGCTAAATTGGCTGTACCAATAATTATAACCCCACTGAAGAAAGCCGTCAATGTGATAAAGATATAAAAGTACACCAAGCACACGGTTGCGGCGGCTTGGCATAGCGATGAACCGATTGGGCACCTTGTTGCCTTGAGAGCAGCAATAATATGCCCATAGGGGAGAGGCGGAATGATTGATAAAGGGCTGAATATGGTCTACGGCAACAACAGGCGTTTTAACAAGCCCCTCTTTGTAAAAAGAATAATCTGACAGTGCGTCAATGATGGGGCAGCCGTCGATGTAGGGCGCAACCATGTTGTAAGCGGTGCGGTAGGAGCTGATATTATCAACGGACGGCTCGTCTGAAATGTGGAAAAAGACATGTTCTTTAACGCCAAATTCACGCAGTGCGTCTATTAGCGCAGGTAAAAATTGAGATAAAAATTCGGCGTAGCTCTTGCTGCTTGCAATAGTGTCCCAGCCGAAAAGCTTGCTTTCGGTTTCGCTGCCGTTTTGTGCGGCGTAGATTTCCACGGCAAATTTAGAGCCCCATTGGGTGAAAAACGGTGCCATTTCAAAGCTTTCTATGCCGCAGGACAAGAAAATATCTATCCAGCGATGCAAGAGAGTAAAATCGAAGGTATATTTACCATTATCTGCTTTTATGCCGATAAGCTGTGCTTTTTTGCGGCTGCACCCCTCCTCAACGTCTAAAGACGGAGTGAAAAGCGGAGTTAAAAGAGTGTTTACGCCGTGCTGTACGGCGAAGCGTACATAGCTTTGCGCAATATCAAAAAATGCCGAAGAAAACATTTCACAGCCGTAATAATCGCATAGACAATCGCATGCAAACCATTCGGTGTGGCGCATGTCCATATGCGGTAGCGTGGCGGAGATTACGTGCGCCGCAACGCTCTGCTTGCATAAAACTGTATTATCTCTGGATTTAAGTACCAGCTCTATTGGATAATCGCCGGGTTGTATTCCGTCCTCGCAAAAAAGCTCTGCCCAAAGGCTTTGCTTAAAGCCGGAGCGTAGGCGTATGGGAGTTTCGTTCCATGGCTGTAGCAAATCGGGCAAAAGCGACGGCTTTTTGGTGATATAATCTCCGTCTGAGTTTACGCCTGCCGGAAAAAGGCACGGCACAAGCCCCACAGTGTATAAACGTATATTTTGTTTAAGAGGAGAATTTATTTCGATATTAAGATAGCAATCGCCATTATAATTAACATCGTCGCATGCAATAACAATCTGGAATGAGGCGGCTTCATTTTGCAAAAGAGTTATGGCTTCAATATTTGGCATTTCGGATTTACTATCTGGCAATACCTTTTCGAGAGATGACACTATTTGAATATATGGATTTTTCATATTACACCAACCTTTCTCAACGCCACCATTATAGACAAAACCAATAAGCGATGTCAACGCCCCGAAAACCATTAATTTTGATTTAAAAAAGAATAAATTGAAAACATATAGGCAATTTGCTGTTTTAGATGCGGAAAAATTATGTAAAATGCCGATTTTACGGGTTTTAAGACATTATTGCGTGAAAATATGGCAAAAAAAGCGTCTGAATTGACAAAAAATTAAGCTAGATATTATGCTTTTATGATGTATCATATTATTAGGATTTGCCATTTAGCTGTAAACCTGCTAATGGCAGTTTGTGTGAATAAAGGAAAGGGGATAAATATGAAGCTTTGTCTACAAGGCTCTATAGCTGAATATAAAAAAGGGCTGGAGAAAATAGCATCTGTATTAGATGTGGAATTGTGCGAAAGCGGTATTCCAATAAAAGTAACCGTGGGAGAAAAGTTTTCGGTGAAATATCAAAAGGGCAAAGGGGAAATTTGCGCTGCAAACAGGGTGCAGTTTTTCCGCGGGATTGGGCTATTATGCGAATATGCGCAAAAAAGCCATGACCTTGAGCAAACATCGCAGCCTGTATTTGAAAAGCTTGCCGCCAGCTTTGACATGTCGCGTAATGGCGTTTTAACCGTTGATACGCTTAAAAAACTGCTTTGCCGCATGGCACTTATGGGATATACTCAGGTAATGCTATATACTGAAGAAACATACGAAGTGGAAAAATATCCGTTTTTTGGATATATGCGCGGACGCTATACGCATAGCGAGCTGAAACTGCTTGATGATTATGCATACGCTTTAGGGATAGAGCTTGTGCCTTGTATTCAAACATTAGGACATCTGGAACGGTTTTTGCATTGGCAGTCATCGGCGGAATATCGGGACACCAATGATGTGCTTTTAGCAGGAGATGACAAAACATATGCGCTGATAGATGCTATGTTCGCAAGCGCGAGGGAGTGTTATCGCACAGATAAAATACATGTGGGCATGGACGAGGCAATGAGCCTTGGGCTTGGCGCATATTTGAGCCATAACGGGTACGAAAGCTCCTTTGACATTATGCAAAAGCATATAAAACGTGTTTGCAATATAGCGCAAAAATACGGGTTTGTTCCCATGATGTGGAGCGATATGTATTTTAGATGCGCCAGCAAAACGCACGATTATTATGAGGACGATATAGAGATACCGCAAAATGTGATAGACGCAGCACCACAGCAAATGGAGCTTGTGTATTGGGACTATTATCATGGGGATAAAGCTTTTTACGACCATTACATACAGATGCATCAAAAGTTTGCGGCGAATACATGGTTTGCAGGCGGAATGTGGACATGGCTGGGGCCTGCTATAGATTATGACGTGTTTTTCAAAACCTCGCTGCCTGCGTTGCAATCATGCGTTGAAAACGGCATTAAAGATGTGATGATTACGTCATGGGGCGACGACGGGGCTGAAACAAATGTACTTGCCATGCAGCTTGGCTTGCAGGTGTATGCAGAATATTGCTATATGGGCAAGTATGACGAGGCACAGGTAAGCGAGCGTTTGGCGTTTTGCACAGGGGGCAGCATGGCCGCACTGCGCAGGATTGCCGCGTTTAACAAAACGGATATTTTAGATAAAAAAAGCGATTTACCAAACGGGGCTAAGTTTTTGTTGTATCAAGACCCTATGCTGGGGCTATATGATGTGGACATTGAAGGAATGGGCTTTGCAAAGCAGTATAAAGCACTTGAAAAAGAGTTTGCTCAGCTTGCACAAACGGCACAGGAATATGCCGCGCTTTACAATTTCTACGCTTGCCTTGCAGGATTATTAAAGGATAAGGCAGAGCTTGGTATCGGAATATATCGTGCGTATCAAAGGGATGATAAAAAAGAGCTGGCACGCTTTGGCAAAATGGCACTGCGCGCGGCAAAGGCGTGTAAGCCGCTTAAAAAGGCATGGAGCGTTTTATGGCTTTCTACCAATAAGGCGTTTGGGTTTGAGATAATAGACGTGAGGCTTTGCGGAGTGGCAGGGCGCCTTAACGGCACGGCTCAGCGCATAGACGATTATTGCTCGGGCAGGATTGACAAGCTAGAGGAAATGGAAGAAGAACGCTTGCATCTTTTGAGAGAAGAAAATACAAATATATTAAACGGCGTGTATTTCTGGAAACATATTGTTTCCGCCGCATGTGCGTTTTAGCAAGGAGAATGTATTATGGATAATAAAAAAGTAACGCTTATTATAGCCGGTCTTGGGGGGCGCGGAAACGACATATATGCGGATTACGCATTGAAACACCCGGACGAAGTTAAGGTGGTTGCCATTGCGGATCCTCGCCCCGACCGCCTTGCCAACGCGCAGAAAGCACTTGGGCTGCCGGACGAATGCTGCTTTGCTACGGCGGAGGAGCTGTTTGCACAGCCTAAAATGGCAGATGCTGCCGCAATATGCACACAGGACAGACAGCATGTGGCACATGCAGAGCTTGCACTTGGCAAAAAATATCATTTACTGCTTGAAAAGCCTGTAGCTGTTGACATAAAAGGCTGCCTAGAGGTATTGCATGCGGCAAAAGAAAATGAACGGCATGTAACTGTTTGCCATGTGTTGAGGTATACACCATTTTACAATACGCTGAAAAAGATTATAGATGACGGCAAAATAGGCGACGTGGTGAATATCCAAGCGGCAGAGAACATTGGCTACTGGCATTATGCGCACAGCTATGTGCGAGGAAACTGGCGCAAGAGCGAAGACTCAAGCCCCATGATTTTGGCGAAATGCTGCCACGATATGGATATTTTACTATGGCTTTCGGGCAAAAGAGCAAAGCGAGTAAGCTCTTTTGGCAGCAATTATTTGTTTAATAAAGATAAGGCACCCAAGGGCTGCGCCGAAAGATGCCTGGACTGCGCCGTGCGCGAAAGCTGCCCATATGACGCGGTGAAGTATTATTTAGACGACAGCCACACAAGCGTCAGCGCAGGGAAATTGGGCTGGCCTATCAATGTGCTAAACCCAAAGCCCACTTATGAGAATATAAAAGGAGCTTTGCGCAGCGGACAATATGGCAGATGTGTATATCACTGCGATAATGACGTGGTAGACCACCAAGTGGTTAATATTTCGCTTGAGGACGGCGTAACAATAGATTTTACCGTATCTGCCTTCAGCGAACGATGCTACCGCACATTAAAGGTAATGGGCACAAAGGGCTGCATAGAGGGCGACATGGACACCAATTGCATTACATGGCACGACTTTATGGGAAATAGCGAAATATTTGATATTAACGTGGTAGATGTGTCGCTGGCAGGGCACGGCGGCGGAGATGCACTGATGATGAAAGAATTTGTGCAGCTGCTTTCCGAAGGCTCAAAATCGGATAATGAAATGCAGTCTAATATAGAACATTCCATTGAAAGCCATGTTGTGGCACTTTTGGCAGAGCAATCTCGACTAAATAACGGCGAAAGCCTAGAGGTAAGTATCAATTAGTTGGTTTGCGCTTTTTCGACGCTAAAATATTTTGTGCTAAATAATTGCAAAGTTATCTTTTTTTGATTTTACAATAAAAAGTAATTATACATTTTTGACAACTTATATCTATAAAATCTATCTAGTTCAGATAACAAAGCTAATAATGCTATACAAAATGTACAAATATTTACATTTTTAGTTGATGCATGGCGAAAAATCTATAAAATCTGCGCCGAAAAGGACAAATACAATGCGCAAAACCCATGATATACTTTAGGCACACAAACGGAAATCCGAATAAAATCGAAATCGAAAAAGACAAAACATTATTGGAGGAAAACAAAATGAAAAAAGTACTTGCGCTTATACTTTCCATTTGCCTTGCAGCAACAATGCTTGCAGGCTGCGCACAAAAACCGACTAGCACATCTACACCTGCATCGGGCTCGGCTGTAAGCAAACCTACAGGCAAACAGCTTTCCGGCAAGGTAGTATACTGGGCTATGTGGAACGAAGAAGAGCCTGAGGCAAAAGCAATACAAAAAGCTATCGAAATGTTTGAAAAAGATTATCCCGATTGCAAAGTAGAAGTGCAATGGCTTGGACGCTCTAACTCGGACCTTGTAGGGCCTGCGCTAGAGGGCGGCGAGCAAATAGATTTGCTTGATAACTTCTCTTACACAAATAACTCCGAGCGTTGGATGGATATTACAGACATGATGACAGGCCCGGCTTTAGGCCAGGAGAACATCACAGTAGCAGAAAGCATTTTGCCTATTTTGCAAATTGCTAACACTACAGAACAAGCAAAGGCAAAGCTTGCCACGGATAAATATTACGGCGTACAGATGAACCCATGGGTTGTGGGCGTGTTCTACAATAAAGCATTGTTTGAACAAGCAGGCATTAAAGCTACACCAAATACATGGGCAGAGTTTTTGGACTGCTGCAAAAAACTAAAGGCAGCAAAAATTGCACCTATTACATGCGATGACGCATATATGACAATTATCCCGAACAACTATCTTGCACGTACTGCCGGCTTAGAAATGGTGGCAAAACTAGGCGAGAGCGCAACAGATGAAGCGTGGCAATCCGACATTGTGAAAAACACATTTAGCGCAATGGAAGAGCTGTCTGATTATATGTCGCCAAATACAGCAACAAACAAATATCCCGCAGGCCAACAGGAATTTGCTCTTGGCGAGGCAGCTATGTACATGAACGCAAGCTGGATGCCATCGGAAGTTGCAGAAACAACAGGCGACGACTTTAAATGGGGCTTCTTCGGATATCCGACAATAGACGGCAGCGTTGAGGACTCGTCTTTTGTATCAGTAGGCGGTATCCCAATGGCAGTTTATAAAGACTCTAAAAACCCTGAGGCGGCAAAAGAAGTGCTGCGCTATATCGTGTCTAAAGAGGCACAGGATTGCCTTTCTGAAAATGGCGGCGCACCGTGTACCGTTGGCACAGAATGGACAGGCGCACGCGCCGAATGTACCACTGTAATAGGCAACGCCAAAACAGTTGCAAACCTTGGCTGCAACCTTGGCAGTGAATTTATCAGCGCTGTATTTAACACAGAGATGAATAAGGTACTTACCAAGCAAACAACTGCAGAAAAAGCACTTGCCACTTTGTACAAAGAGGCGGCTAAGTACTAATTTAGCCCGATAGATAAATGCCGGCTTACGCTTCTGCAAGTCGGCATTTATTTTCTTTATTTACAGCAATTTTACTTTTGATTGTCCTAGCAACTTGACAAAAGGTTGTATACAAAGACAATAATAAGTCAAGTTGCGATACAGCAATTTTACTTTTGATTGTCCTAGCAACTTGACAAAAGGCTTGAGAACAAGGACAATAATAAGTCAAGTTGCTATGTTATTTACCATATATTAGAAGGAGGCATAAAGGTGAAAAAAGGATTGCGTAAAATGTTTGTCGCATTTCTTTCCCCTGTTGTTATTGCATTTGTGTTTGCGTATTTGTTTCCGGTGTTTCGCACAATACAAATGTCGTTTTATTCATTGCCGGAAGTTAGCGCGTCAATGGGACAGTGGAAATTTGTGGGAATATATAACTATATAGATTTGTTCAGCCGTCAATTATTTAAGGTATCTGTTAAAAACGGTTTACTTATTTTCTTTATCGGTGGCATATTTGTATTCTCGATATCTATTTTTCTTGCATGGGTGCTGCATAAAGGCATGTTTATGGGCTCTTTTTGGCGCAACATGGTTTACCTGCCCGCCGTTATTACGCCTGTTGCCATGATTACAGTGTGGACTCAGTATATTTACAACCCACGCTTTGGCTTATTACACACTGTATTTGATGCACTTGGTCTTGAAAAGCTGGCGGATACGCCGTGGACGAGTACGCAGATGGCGTTTTGGTCAATGCTTATTGCATATAGCTTTTGCTGTATAGGCGGCAACCTTCTTATATATATGGCAGCTATGAAAAAAATACCCGCAGATTTATACGAGGCTGCGTTTATAGACGGCGCAACAGAGGGCAAAACATTTTTCAGAGTTACATTGCCATTAATATTGGACAATATTAAAACGCAGATGATTTTCTGGATAATAGGCTGCGTTGGGTTTTTCCTTTGGTCGCGTGTATTCAGCGTGGTGCCGGCAGATCCCACCACCATTACACCCTCTGCGTATATGTACGACCAGATTTTTGGTAGCAGTATTGGCAACAACACTATTGCCACAGGTACAAACGTTGGTATGGGTGCCGCAATAGGCGTAGTGCTTTGCCTGTTTACAGTGGCTGCATTGGCTGTTGTAAATATCGTGTTCCCTAACGAAAAGCATGAAATGTAAAGGAGAAGCCACAAATGAAACAATATCCGAAATTTTGCCTTAAACAGAAAAATCCGTCAAACCAAATAAGCGGCACGATAGGCAAAATCGTGCATTTTATGGGTAAGATATTAATTGTACTTTGGTCTGCCTTTACCTTGGCACTTATTGTATGGGTGGTGATGGCTTCTTTTACGCCTACTAAATCTATCTTCCAAAACAATCTTATGTCGGACGGGCTGAACTTTAAAGCCTATGAAATGGTGCTTAATAAGTATCATATGATTAACTATTTTTCAAATAGCTTGCTGTACACAGTTTGCGCATGTATTGGGCTATTGGTGTTTTGCGCACCGGCGGCATTTGTAATGTCTAAGTTTAACTTTAGAGGAAAGCGCGCCATTCAAACCATGTTTTCAGTGTCCCTTGGGCTGCCGGGGGTAATGCTGCTGGCTCCGCTTTATATGATGCTGATTAAATTGAATTTGCATAATTTTCGTGGTACACTTATAATAGTGTATTTGGCAACAGGCATTACCGCAACTACAGTGTATCTGATAGGCTTTTTCGCCACTGTGCCCATGACGGTTTTTGAATCGGGGCTTATTGACGGGTGCAGCCATATCACTTCGTTTTATAGGCTAATTATGCCATTGGCACAGCCGGGGCTTGTAACCATAACGATATTTAACTTTATCGGATATTGGAACGAATATATTTGGGCACTTATTTTTTCAAGCAAGCCGCAAAACCGCACCTTGGCAGTGGGCTTGCAGACCTTGGTTATCAGCATGCAAACAACGGGCAACTATCAGGGGCTGTTTGCCGGAGTTGTAATTGTGTTTATACCAACGGTGCTTATTTACGTTGTTCTGTCTAAAAAAATCATGTCAGGTATCACTGCCGGCGCAGTAAAAGGGTAAAACATACGGGGGTGCAGCGCATGCTTAAACCGGTTAATATAGATGCGGTATTAAGTGTAAAGGAATTGTATACACTTTATTATTTTCATCGCGAAAAGGAATATGCTTTTGCAGGAGAAAGCCACGACTTTTGGGAGATAATATATGCCGACAAGGGCGGAGCCTGCGGTATAAACGGTACAGAGCCGTATACATTGCACAAAGGACAGGTTCTGTTTCATAAGCCTAATGCGTTTCACAATTTCCATACAAGCGACGAGGAAGACGATTGCGACATTATCGTGATATCCTTTAGCGGAGATTTGGACATACTGGAGCATTTCAGCGAACAGATTTTTACATTGACATTAAAAGAAAAGCATCTGTTTAAGCAAATGGTAGAGGAAGGCGTTTCCGCTTACAACAAGCCCCTTGGCACAAACCTTATTTACGATAAGGCAAATCCAAAAGGGACAGAGCTTACCTTTGGCTCTAAGCAAATTATACGTAATTTATTAGAGCAATTGCTGATTTCGCTTTATCGAAAGCAGCAGAATTGTTCCTCGGACATTTTAAAGCTTTCCATGCAGTCACTTAGCCCTGAATATGAGCTGGTTAAAAAAGTGGTAACATTTTTAGATGAAAATTTGTATAATAATATTGCGTTTATAGACGTGGCAAATCATTTTAATTTAAGCGAAACGCAAATTAAAAAGATGTTTCGCGATGTAACGGGATATAGCATAATGCAGTATTATCGCAAGAGCGTAATTGGGCGCATCGAATATCATATACGCCAATTTGACTTAAATTTTACTGAAATTGCAGATTTATTTAATTTTAGCTCAATCCATTATTTTTCTAAATTTTATAAACGCGAAACGGGTATTACTCCGCGAGAATATTTAAAAAGCTCTAGGGAAAAGTAGAAACAAAGCATTTTATTTTATTGGCGAAATTGACAAAGAAGAATAAAATAAGTATAATATATAAACAAATCCCGATAAATTTGTCGGGATTTTGTTTTGCATTTTTATTGGCGGGATAAATGCAAATGCACAAAACAAATTGCCTTAAAAGGCGAATGATAAACTGCCGTTTCTGTGAAAGGAAAATATAAATGCTTAATGTACAAAATGTAACACATGGATATGGCGCGCGCCGCATATTGGAGGACGCGTCCTTTCGCCTTTTAAAGGGCGAGCATGTGGGGCTTGTGGGGGAAAACGGCGAAGGGAAATCCACCTTTTTAAATATTATTACAGGTGTGTTGCCACCGGACGAGGGCACGGTTACTTGGGGTAAACACGTCACTGTGGGGTATCTTGACCAGCGCACTGTGCTATCCGCAGGCAAAACCATACGCGATGTTTTGCGAGATGCATTTGCGGATAAATATAAACTGGAGCAGGACATGCTTGCCATGTACAACATGATGAGCGACGCCGACGAGGACGAGATGAACGCCCTTATGGAAGAAGTGGGCGATATACAAGACATGCTTGACCATAGCGGATTTTATGTGATAGATTCCCGTATAGAAGAATATGCAGGCGGTCTTGGCTTGTTTGAACTTGGGCTTGACCGCGATGTATCGGAGCTTTCGGGCGGACAGCGCACAAAAGTGCTTTTAACAAAGCTGCTTTTGCAAAACCCCACTATATTTATTTTAGATGAGCCAACCAACTTTTTGGACGAAAATCATATTAACTGGCTACGCAATTTTTTGCAGAATTATGAAAATGCATTTTTGCTTGTTTCCCATGATGAGGCGTTTTTAAACGCTGTAATAAACGTGGTTTATCATGTGGAAAATGCAGTGCTTACACGATATAAGGGCGATTATCAAAACTTTTTGGACATGCGCGACTTAAAAAAGCGGCAAAACGAACAGGCATATGAAAAACAGCAAAAAGAGATATCACAGCTTGAAGATTTTGTTGCGCGGAATAAAGCGCGTGCGGCAACCGCAAACATGGCGCGAAGCAGGCAAAAGCGTCTTGATAAAATGGACATTATCGAAATAGCAAAGGAAAAGCCGAAGCCCTCCTTTGCTTTTGAGTATTCTCGCGCGCCGGGCAAAGCCGTGGTGGAGGCGAAAGGGCTAGTGCTAGGGTACGATACCGCCCTTACAAGGCCTTTGGATTTCGTGATAGAGCGCGGTAAAAGGATAGCCATTAAGGGCATAAACGGCCTTGGTAAATCCACATTGCTTAAAACCATGCTTGGCATTATACCGCCATTTGCAGGGGCTGTAGAGGTGGACGGATATGTAGAGGCTGCTTATTTTGAGCAAGAGCATGCGGCAGGGAAAAACACCGCACTTGAAGAAATATGGCAAAGCTTTCCGTCGATGACTAATGCAGGCGTGCGCTCTGCGCTTGCGCGATGCGGCCTTACAAACACACATATAGAAAGCCAGGTAAAGGTGCTGAGTGGCGGCGAAAACGCAAAGCTGCGGCTGTGTAAGCTGATGCTGCGCCCCATGAATGTGCTGGTACTGGACGAGCCTACAAACCACCTTGACGTATATGCAAAAGAGGAGCTAAAGCGCGCTATAAAAGAGTTTAAAGGCACGGTGATTTTGGTAAGCCATGAGCCTGAATTTTACGAGGACATTGTAACAGAGGTGTGGAATTTGGAAGACTGGACTACCAAAAACGTATAAATAGCTTTAAACCAAAAGCAAGAATAAAATGATGTGATTATTTAATTTAACAACAGAAACAGAAAGGCAATATATGGACGCTTTATATCTGGCATTTACAGTAGTGTTTCCTTTATTTTGCATGATGGCACTTGGATATTTTTTGCGGAGAATTAAAATATTTAATGCAGAGCTTATAACCCAGCTTAACAATATTGTATTTAAGGTTTTTTTGCCAATTGTGCTTTTCTTAAATGTGTATCAAAGTGATTTTAAAAACGAATTTTCTCCACGTCTTGTACTGTTTGCCGTAATAAGCATAAGCATATGCTTTTTAGTGCTTA
>JAVWZM010000015.1:0-38320 GCA_036661035.1 Oscillospiraceae bacterium | reverse complement strand
GAGTATTTCGAGTGAGGGCCGTTATGACCACTTCGATACTTCTCCGTATATATTTCAGGTCGGTTTCCCGACGAAAAAACAGCTTAAAAATGTTTGGATTGCTGCCGAATTTGCAGGCTTGTTTTTGCGCGATTGCGGCGGAACAAGTGCCTTTGTGGTAGACGTTACCGCAAAAGTTTTGTAATGCCTAATTATTATAGCAAATAGAGGTAAGTCCGTCAATTAAAATTGCAGGTTTTGGCGAAACTTTTTATTTTGCAGTTAATTTCCAAAGTAAGCGCGTGGATTATTTTGATGATAAGGCTTACATTAAAAGACAAGGCTTATGAAATTATAAAAAATTAGGCGCGCATAAGGGGCGCCAAGGTATATACAGCCACGCAAATATAATGCAACACGCTGCCTAAAAGCACAAACAGATGCCAAACGCTGTGCATGTATTTTCGCTTTTTCTGGGCGTAGAATAAGATGCCGCCTGTATAGCTTACGCCGCCTGCCACCATTAGGCAAAGGCCGATAGGCGGCAGAGCCTTAACGATATCGCCAATGGCAAATACTACAGCCCAGCCCATGGCAACGTATAAAATCATGGATAACTTTTTAAATTTTTCCACGCTGATAGCGTTTAGCACAATGCCCAAAAGCGCCGAAGCCCATACTACAGCGCAAATAATAACGCCCTTGTACGTGCCGCGCAGCAGAATAAGGGTAAATGGAGTATAGGTGCCTGCTATTAAAAGATAAATAGACGAATGGTCAAGTATGCGGAAAAAGGTTTTTACCTTGGCAAAGGGAAACGCATGGTAAAGGGTACTCATGGTGTATAAAGTGATAAGAGAAATGCCATATACAAGCATAATGCAAACTGTGGCGGCGTCTGTAAAGGCGGCGGCGAGAGTAACCAATACAGTAGTGCCGATTATCGCAAGCAAGCTGCCTACGCCGTGAGAAACAGAATTGAATATTTCCTCGCCCATGGTATATTGCTTTATTTTAAACTGAGCCATAATGCCCTCCTTATATCTGTGTGGCAAACGGATTGTTTACCTATTACAAAAAATATGCATAGTACACATTCTACATCAAATGCAGTTAAAAAGCCAGTATTATAAAAGCGACAAAGGCTTTTATTTTTTTGTGAATTTTATTCGACATAATTATATTTGCGGTTTTGGCTAAATGATGTATAATAAAGGTAACAGAGGAAGTTTGCGATGAGGAAAATGCAGGAGAGCGAGCGGCGGTAAATGCTTGCTTTTGCAAAGATAGCAAGCAGCTTTAAAACGCTATAATAAAACGAAATGCAATTTGCCTTAAATGAAGAAAGGGTGATTATATGCGATTTATTACAGGTACCGGCGCGTCAAACGGCCTTGCAATTGGTGTGATAAAGCATATAAACCGCGGATATACCGGCTTAAACCGTGTAGTGCTAGATCCGCGCCGCGAGCTTGCCTTGTTTGAGGCGGCGATTATTCTTGCGCGGGACGAGCTTTCGGCGCTTTGCGAAAAGGCAGGTAGCGACGAGCGCGATATACTTATTTTTCAGCATGTAATGCTGGAGGACGAGGGGCTTATTAAGGAAATAGTGTCTTATATTGAGGCAGGTGCAGGCGGCGCGGCGGCAGTAGAGCGCGCGGCAGATATATTTGCCGCGCGTATTCGCAATATTGAGGACAGCTATCTGCGAGAGCGTTCCAGTGATATTATAGACGCATGCCGCCGTGTGGTGAATATTTTAGACGGCCGCCCCCGTGAGCAATTGGAGCTGAAAAGCCCGGCGATTGTAGTGGCGGACGAAATATTCCCTAGTGACATTGTATCCGTGGATCGCGGCATGATTTTGGGCTTTGTTACAAGCGGCGGCTCTGCCCAGGGGCACGCGGCGATAATCGCCCGAACCATGGGTATACCTGCAATAGTGATGGCAGGCGACGATTGCCTACAGGATTGCGACGGCTTGCAAGGGGCATTGGACGGCGGACGTGGGGAATTTTATATAGAGCCTGATGAAGCTATTAAAACACGATTTTTACATAGCATGCATCTTGAAAAACGGCGCAAATTTTCTCTTGACAAGCTACGCGATATTCCTTGCATCACCAAAAGCGGCAAGTGCGTAAATTTGTATGCAAACTGTGCGTCGCCTGAGGATATCGAAAAAGCAATAGACGCAGGCGCAGACGGCATAGGGCTTTTGCGCAGCGAATTTATATTAATGGGTGGGCGCATACCCGGCGAAGAAGAACAATATTGGTTCTATGTATCGTGCCTTTCTGCCGCAGGTGGAAAGCCCCTTACGGTGCGCACATTTGACATAGGCGCAGATAAAGAGGTGGAGGGGCTTACCCCTCACAGCGAGCCAAACCCCGCCTTGGGCTTGCGTGGGCTGCGGTTTTCTTTGGCGCGCAAGGATATTTTTAAAACACAGCTTGCGGCGCTTTTGCGCGCAGGCACTAAGGGCGATTTGCGCATAATGTTCCCCATGGTTACAACGCCTGAGGATTTATTTGCCGCCCTTGTAGTGGTGGACGAAGTAAAGGCATCGCTTGTAGAGCGCGGAGTGCTGTTTAACGCAAACGTGCCTATGGGCATAATGATTGAAACGCCTGCCGCCGCCTTAATGGCGCACGAGTTGGCGCAGTATTCGGCGTTTTTCAGCATAGGCACTAACGATTTGGTGCAGTATACCCACGCGGTGGACCGTGTAAATCCTCTGGTGGAGGCGTATTATCCCACACATTCCATACCTGTGCGCAAGCTTATGCGCATGGCAGTGTCTTGCGCACAAATAGCCGGTATTCCCGTAAGCGTATGCGGCGAAAGCGCGGCGGATCCGCAATCTGCAATAGAATATGTAAAGTTTGGGATAAGCACATTGTCCATGTCTGCACGCAGTATTTTAGAGGTGAAAGAGGCTATTTTAGAAATGGAATAGCCCGTACCGATATTTAGAAAACAATCTGCTTTATCTGCGGTTTTTCTATAACATTCAAAAAAAGGCTCTATACTAAATGTTGGGTATGCAACGAATAGAACCTCAAAAAAGACAAAAAGATAACGCCTTACCCAAAAGGGTAAGGCGTTAGAGCTTTTTGGTTTACTACCTTATTATAGCAACCATAATAGTTCTTGGTATGGTGTAAGAAGAACTACGTTTAGTATAGCATCTTCTTGCAGCTTTATCAAGCTATAAACGGTGACATTTCAGCCATAGTTTTTAAGGCTTTTTAGTGCATTATTTGCCGTAATATGCCTTGATATACAAGTCTTTGATTTCGCTTACAAGGGGATAAACAGGGTTTGCGGTGGTGCATTGGTCTTCAAATGCCTTGTAGGATAATTCGTCTACCTTAGACATAAACTCGCCCTCTTTAACGCCGCAATCTTTAATTGTGGTTGGACGCTCCACCTTTTTCATCAAGTCGCGTATTGCGGCTACAAGGCTCTTTACGCCCTCCTCGGTTGTGGAAGCAGGCAGGCCAAGATATTTTGCTATTTTGGCGTAGCGCAAATCTGCAATGTATTCTTTATATTTTGGGAACGACGCAAATTTTGTCGGCTTTTGTGCGTTATATTCTATAACATAGGGCAGCAAAATAGCATTTGCACGGCCGTGAGGAATATGAAATTCGCCGCCAAGCTTATGCGCCATGGAATGGTTAAGCCCTAAGAATGCGTTGGTAAACGCCATACCTGCGATAGCAGAGGCATTGTGCATTTTCTCTCTTGCCTTGTGGTCGCCCTCTGTAAAGGAGCGCTCAAGATAAGAGAACACAAGATAAATGGCATGCAGGGCAAGGCCGTCGGTATAGTCGCTTGCCATGACGGAAACATATGCCTCGATAGCATGGGTTAATACGTCAAGGCCTGTATCGGCAACAATGCTTTTTGGCATGGACCATGTGAACTGCGGATCAATAATGGCAACGTCGGGCGTAAGGGCGTAGTCTGCAAGAGGATATTTGATGTTGCCGTTTGCTTTATCGGTAATAACAGAAAAGCTTGTTACCTCGCTGCCTGTGCCGGAGGTGGTGGGGATAGCTACAAGCTTTGTTTTTTCGCCAAGCTTCGGGAACGCAAAGGCACGCTTGCGGATATCAAGAAAACGCTGACGTAAGCCGTCAAAGCTGGTTTCGGGATGCTCGTAGAACAGCCACATGCCCTTTGCGGCATCTATGGCGGAGCCGCCGCCGATAGCTATAATAACATCGGGTTGGAACACGCGCATTGCCTCTACACCGCGCAAAATACATTCTACAGACGGATCGCTTTCGACGTCGGAATAAATTTCGCTATGGCAGTACACCTCGCGCTTGCGCAAATAGTACAGTATTTTATCCACGTTGCCAAGTTTTACCATCATGGGATCTGTCACGATAAAGGCGCGGCTGATATCTTCCATTTTTTCGAGGTATTGGATAGAATCTTCCTCAAAATAGATTTTAGGCGGCACTTTAAACCACTGCATATTTACTCTCCTCTTGGCAATACGTTTTTTGTTGATAAGGTTTACCGTGGTAACGTTTTGCGAAACCGAGTTTTTGCCGTAGGAGCCGCAGCCAAGTGTAAGGGACGGAGTATTCGTGTTGTAAATATCACCGATAGCGCCCTGTGAAGACGGGCTGTTTACGATGATGCGGCCAACTTTCATGGCTGTGCCGTAGGCGTCTGCAATGGCATTATCGCCTGTGTGGATAACTGCCGAGTGGCCAAGGCCGCCAAGCTCCAGCATGGTTTCGGCATATTCAAAGCCTTGCTTTTGGTCTTTGGCGATAAAGTATGCAAGCACCGGCGAAAGCTTTTCTTTGCTTAGTGGATATTTTTCGCTGGGCTCAGGCAAAAGGGCAATTAATATCTTAGTGCGCTCGGGCACTTTAAGCCCTGCTTGCTCGGCAATCCAGTTTGCTGTGCGGCCCACTACAGGCGCAAACACGCCCTTTGCCGTGTCGGGGAACATATACTTTGTCAGCTTTTCTGTTTCTTCTGCATTTAGGAAATAGCAATTGTTTGCTTTCATGTAGCTTTCAAACTCTTTGCTTATTTCTTTATCCACTATTACAGCTTGCTCGGAGGCGCAAATCATGCCGTTATCAAAGGTTTTGCTCATCATAAGGTCGGTGCAAGCGCGGTGCAGATGCGCCGATTTTTCGATATAGCAGGGCACGTTGCCGGGGCCTACGCCAAGGGCAGGCTTGCCGCAGGAATATGCGGATTTCACCATGCCGGGGCCGCCTGTGGCAAGGATAGTGGCAACGCCCGGGTGGTTCATAAGTGCCTGTGTTGCCTCTATGGACGGTGTTTCTATCCACTGTATGCAGTTTTCGGGAGCGCCTGCTTTTATGGCGGCGTCGCGCACTATGCGCGCTGCCTCGGCAGAGCATTTTTGCGCCGACGGGTGAAAGCCAAATATAATCGGGTTGCGTGTTTTAACGGCAATAAGGGATTTAAACAAGGTGGTAGATGTGGGGTTTGTGGTAGGTGTAACGCCGCAGATTACGCCGATAGGCTCTGCAACCTCCACGTAGTTTTCCATTTCGTTTTCGTCTAAAACGCCAACGGTTTTCTCTTTTTTAATGTCGTGCCAGATATATTCTGTGGCAAACATGTTTTTGATAACCTTGTCCTCGTATACGCCGCGGCCGGTTTCTTCTATTGCCATGCGCGCAAGCTCTTGATGCTTGTCTAGGCCGGCAAGTGCCATTTCATGCACAATATTATCTATTTGCTCTTGGTCAAATACCATAAACTCCTCAAGAGCTTTTTGTGCCTTTTTTACCAATACATCTATTGCGGCATTTACGGTGTTTTTTTCAAGGGTTACTTCTGTTACAGCTTTTTGTGCCATATTCATTCTCCTTTTAACATATGTTTATTAGCGTGACTATAGTATAACATACATGTTAAAAAAATATCAATGTACAAAACGCCGAATGTTATTCTTTTGGAAAAACCTTTTTGTATATATTGACATTTATTTCACAAACCCTCTGTTAAAGCGTTACTACAAATCGTCTGCGTCCTGCACTGGCAATTCGTTTTTGTCTGTAGGCTTGCCGGTGTAGCTGCCGGACGGGTCCGTTTTGCTGGGCGGAGTGTTGATAATTGCTTTTATAATAGGGTTTTCTATCGCGCTTTTCTTCTCTTTATACATTATAATCCCCCCTTTGCATATACTTTGCCCATTTGGTACAAACTGTATGCAAAGGAGGCTTTGAATAATGAGCAAAATTAAAGGTTTTTTTCTGGGGTTTTTCTTAACACTTGCAATAATTACCCCCATATATTTATTATTTGCGGCTTTGGGCCTTCGCAGCTCTGCGCTGCCTATAGACGGTGCAAAGGCAAATGTGCCAATGGCAAAGCCCGTATCGGAGGACGCTAAAACCGTTCTTATCATAAGCGGCAAGGACAATGCCGAAACCTTTGTGCTTTTGCGTTTAGACGCTTTAACAAATAGAATTTGCACTGTGGTTTTGCCCGAAAACACTGTGCTGCTCCTTGACGGACAGCCCATTACCCTTGGCAAGGCGGCGGCGACCTGCGGCCCTGCACAGGCTGTGGAGTGCATAGCCGCTACCCTTGATATTACTATAAACGATTATATTATGGCGTCGCCTAAAACGCTGGCAGAAATGGCGTCGCCCCTCGGCTCTGCCAATGTGCGCCTTGCAAATTATCTTAGCAGCGAGGCACTGGGGCAGCTAAAGCTGCTTGTGCCGGGGGTGGAAACCTTGGTGCTTTCGCCTGCTAAGCTGCTTGAAATACTTTCAAGCGGGCTTATCCCCGATGAGCAATTAGCGGCGATACGTGGCGACGGATATCTCGCCTTTTTGCGTGCAGGCGCGCATATGCTTGCCGAGGTATTTCCAAGCGCAATGCGCAAATATTCAAAGGAGCTTTCCACCAGCATTACCGCAACGGATATTTACGACTACGAGCGAGTGCTTAAGTTTTTGCAAAAGCAAGAGCCTGAGTTTAAAACAGGTGTGCTGCCCGGCGAAATAAATAACGGGCGCTTTGAGCTTGCGCCCACAGCACCCGATACGGCAAAGGAATATTTATATAGCAGCAATTTAACGGAATAAGAGTATACTTTATGACGTGCAAGCTTTGCTGTAGGCTGTTTAATGCAGAAGTTGCCGCCGTTTTTACAATGTATTAAACCGCAATCGTGCGAAGGCGTTGTTTTGGCTGCGTCCCAGTGGGCGCAGCCTTGCGGAGTGTGCTTTCGGTAAAATATACATGGGATTTACACCGATTAAACCGCCGCGCAAAAGCTTTTAATCTAAGTACATGCTTTGCAGTATGGATATTTCTTCCTCTGTTACGCCAACACCATTTCGCACATATCCGCCAAAGGAGCCATACTGCGTTTCTGCCGCCGTATATGACGCCTGCAAAAACGAACGCTGTACGCCAAGGGCAATGCCCATTGCCGTTAGCTTTGCCTCGCTTGCGCCGTTTTGCCTTGCCTCGTTTATCATAATGGCGTTGTATTCGCGGCGTTGCTCGTTGCTTTTAAGGTAATCGCTGAAAATGTCCTCTTGGGACACACCGAGAATAGTTAAAATAATAGCCGCCGCAAGGCCGGTACGGTCCTTTCCCGCAAAGCAGTGGAAAAGGGACGCACCGTTTTTTTGTGCCAAAAGTATGTCGATAAATTTGCGATATCCCTTTTGCGCAAATTTGTCTGCAATCATTATATTGTATAAATGGGCAAGATATCCTTCGGTATTTGCCAAAGGCTCGTCACTGGCAAATGCCTCACGGCTGGAGCTTTTGCGAGCGTCGTTTTCCAATACGTCTATATTGTAATATTTTACGCCGACAAAAGTATCTATAGGCGTTTCCTTTGCCTCTTTGTCGCTGCGAAAATCTATGATATTGGCAAGCTTATATTCCGAAAGCAAGGTTTTCTTATCCTCCTCACTTACGTTTACTGGCTCGCCGCATCGCAGTAAGCGGTGTTTTGCCGTTATTTTTCCATTTGCCGCGGCCATGCCGCCTAAATCTCTGAAATTGGTTAAGCTTTGCATAATTACTCCTTATTTGGCAATTTAATCTAATTGCCGTTTAATAATACATCTTGCTCCATGCGGCTTAAAAACTCCTTAGGGCTGATGCTGTATTCCGACTTAAACGCGCGGTAAAAATTGGCGTAATCGCCAAAGCCGCACTGAATATACGCGCTTGTGGGCGGCAGACCGTCGCTTAAAAGCTGTTTTGCGATAATAAGCCGCTTTTGTATGATATATCTATATACCGAGGTACCTACAAGGCGGTTAAACTCGTGAGAAAGATGATATTTGCTGATAAAAAACCGTGCCGCCAGCTCGTCCAGCGACAAATCCTCGCGGTAATGTGTGTTTATATAATTTAGCACGCTTGTGATAACGGGGGCAGATTTATCCTCAAGCTCGTGATGCTGCACGCCTGCGCGCATAGTAAGGCGGTTCACAAAAACCAAAAGCTCTAATAAATGTGCCACTGCGCCTAAATCCCCGCCGTATTTTGCGTTTGCGCTCTCCTCTATCATGGCGTCCATAAGCTGCGTAATATGCACACGGGCGTTGCTGTCGGGGCGCAAAAGGTTGGTATGCTCACTGCGCCTTGTGTCGAAGCACTGGGCAAGGTCTGTTTGCTCGGTGGAAAATTGGTTTAAAAAGGCAGCGTCCACCCAAAGCACAATGCGTTCATAGGGCAGCTTTGCAGGCGTAATAATGGGGCGATGCAGCTCCATAGGGCTTATCATCAGCAAATCGCCCTGCTGCAATGAATAGTTTCGGCTTTCAATGGTGTAATTTACATCACCCGACAAGAAAAGATAAAATTCGTAAAAATCGTGATGATGCAACGCCACGTCATTGAGATATGAGTCGCGATACCTGAAAATCTCAAAGCTGTGTAAAATCATGTTTTGCCTTGCATCAAAGGTGCTTACTTTTTTAGCCAAACTGCCGCCTCCCGTTTATTTTAATTCATGCCCATGAACGCGGAACGGTCAAGACCGTTTCCTACAATATATTGTGTTTAATAATCGTTTCCTATGTGCGTGCTATCGCACATGCACAATTAAAGCTGTAGCGACAGCTCTAATAGTTATAGCATAAAACAAGATTCACAATGTGTCAAGCAATAAAAGCAATTCATATTGCAATGTCCCATGGTACAATTGATATATTAAATAAAATAATCACCCGTACACCACAATATTGGTACAATATGTTTAAAAGGAGGTTTTTGGAATTGCAAAATAAAATCAGCATTTCCGGCTTTGCCGACGAAATAAGCGTGCGCTTTAGAACACAGCTTCGCGTTGTGGGCGAGCTTGGCATGAAATATGTTTGCTTGCGCACCATAAACGGCAAATCCATTGCAAAATACACAGCACCTGAGGCGGAAAAAAAGCTTGTTCCACTGCTGAGCGAAGCAGGCATTAAGGTGTCTAGCCTTGGCAGCCCCATAGGCAAGGTGAATATTGACGACGACGACGCCTTTGCCCTACAGCTAAAGCAGCTTGAAAACTTGTGCAAGGTGTGCAAGGTGCTTAGCTGCAAATATATTCGCGTGTTCAGCTTTTTTATGCCGAAGGGCGAAAACCCAAGCCTTTATAAGGACGCTGTGCTTGCAAAGTTGCGTCAATTTGTACAGATAGCCGAAAAGCATGAAATTATTCTTATCCACGAAAACGAAAAAGACATTTTTGGCGACACGGCTGCCAGATGCCGCTTAATATTAGACGAAATAAACTCCCCATATTTTAAAGCCGCATTCGACGCTGCTAATTTTGTGCAGTGCAAGGAAAACCCTCTTGATGCATTTAAGCTTTTGCAAGATAAGATAGTATATATACATATTAAAGACGCCGTTACAAGCAGCAACGAAAATGTGCTTTGCGGCGAAGGCGAAGGGCAGATACCCGAGATGCTGAAATGCGCATTTGAAAACGGATATAACGGCTTTTTAACCTTAGAGCCGCATTTAGTGCTTTTCGGCTCCTTGCAGTCCTTGGAAACAGGCGATGTGAAGAACCTGTTCACCCATAAAAAGGCCAAAAACGGCGCAGACGGCTACCACCTGCAATATGACGCATTGTGTGGCATTTTAAACACACTTAACATTAATATACAATAATAAAGGAGAAGTAAAATGGAAAAAATAAGACTTGGTATTATCGGTATCGGCGCACAGGGCGGTGCATACGCAGGTTTTTTAACAGGTAAAGGCGGCTTTCCCGGCATGCCTGCGCCAAAGGCTCCCGAGCATGTAGTGCTTGGCGCTTTGTGCGACATAGATCCTGCAGTTAAAGCAAAATACACAGAAAAATATCCTGACGTTGCATTTTTCGATGATTATAAAGACATGATTGCCTCGGGCAAGGTAGACGCAGTTGTTACCACAGTGCCCCATTATCTGCACCCCGAAATGGCTATTTACGCCATAGAGCATGGCATGAACGTGCTTGTGGAAAAGCCTGCCGGCGTATATGCAAAGGCAGTGCGCGAGATGAACGAATGTGCCGCAAAGCACCCTGAGGTAACCTTTGGCATCATGTTTAACCAGCGCACAAATAAGCTGTATCAGCAGCTGCGCGAGCTAGTGGCAAGCGGCGAGCTTGGGCAAATCCGCCGTGCAAACTGGATAATCAATTCATGGTGGCGTCCGGACAGCTACTACCAACAAAGCGCATGGCGTGCAACCTGGGGCGGCGAGGGCGGCGGCGTGCTTGTAAACCAAGCTCCTCATCAGCTCGACTTGTTCCAGTGGATTTGCGGTATCCCATGCAAGGTATATGGCAAGGTAAAATACGGCTCTCACCGCGATATTATTGTAGACAACGACGTTACCGCCGTTTTGGAATATCCAAACGGTGCCACAGGCACATTTATCACCTGCACACACGATCCTATCGGTACAGACCGTCTTGAAATAGATTTAGACAAGGGCAAAATTGTGGTAGAAGGTAGCAAAACCGCCACTATTACGCGCCTTGTAAAATCCGAGGACGATATGAACGGCAGCATGAGCATGATGGACGTTGCCATGCTGATGCGCTCCAATACCGGCACAAGCGATTTTATGACCACCGAAACCATCGAAAATGAGGACGGCTGGGGCTTGCAGCACATTACCGTTATGGAAAACTTTGCTCAGCATATTATCAACGGCACACCATTATTGGCACCGGGTAGCGACGGCATTAACGGCGTAAACCTTGCAAACGCCATTTTGCTTTCAAGCTGGCTTGGCAAAGAGGTGGATTTGCCTGTTGACGAAGATGTATATGTTAAAGAGCTTAACAAACACATTGCCGCTGAGGGCAAATTTCCACAGCGCAAATAAATATTAATTGCAAGAAAGAAGGGTAATGCAGATGATACGTGCTGCTATTATAGGGCTTGGGGATATAGCTAAGATACATTTGCCCACATTAAAGGCTATGGACAATGTGGAGCTTGTGGCTGTTTGCGACATTGATAAGGGCAAAAAGGATTTTGCCGGTGATGTGCCGTTTTACAAAGACGCGAAAAAGCTGTTGCGCGAGGTAAAGCCCGATGTTGTGCATATTTGCCTGCCACATTATCTGCATTATCCCATGGCCGAAATCGCCGCTAAGGCAGGAGTGAATGTATTTTGCGAAAAGCCCCTTGCCATGAACTCTCAAGAGGCATACGATTTTGTTGCTCTTGCAAATGACCACCCGGAGCTGCATTTTGGCATCTGCTTGCAAAACAGGTATAACCGCAGCAGTGAAACGCTTTTGCAAATTGTAAAAAGTGGCGAATATGGCAAGGTAACCGCCGTAAAAGGCATAGTGGCTTGGCATCGTCCAAAAGCGTATTATGAAGCGTCCCCTTGGCGCGGCACTATGGAAAAGGCAGGCGGCGGCGTGATGATAAACCAAAGCATACATACTTTGGATTTAATGCAATATTTTGCAGGCGAAATTATATCCTTGCGCGGCAATATATGCCAATTGCTAGATTACGGCGTGGAGGTAGAGGACACCGCCACCGCTAATATTCGCTTTGAAAATGGCGCTACAGGCCTGTTTATGGCAAGCATTGCAAACAGCAAAAACGACAATATCGAAGTGGGCGTTGTGCTTGAGGACGCCGAATATCTTATTGCCGACAATGCGCTTTATAAAATTACAGACGGCGTGCGCGAGTTTGTGTGCGAGGACGACCGTCTGCCCGGCACAAAGTTTTATTACGGCGCCGGCCATGCAAAGGCAATAGGCGCATATTACAAGGCACTTATAGAAGGCACCGACGATTACATACATGTGCGCGAAGGTGTAAACAGCATGAGAATGATTGACGCTATCCGCATTTCAAAGGGTAGCACAACCTTATTATAAGAAGGAGCGATAATTATTATGGCAAATAAAGGATTAATCGGCGTACAAATGATGATGCTCAAGGGCAAAGTAGACGAAATGGGCGCATACGAGGTGCTAAAAAAGCTTGCCTCTATGGGCTACCACTGCGTGGAAATAAGCCAGATACCCATGACGGCTGAAAACGTGTCGGGCATGAAAAAGGCTTGTGACGAATTTGGCATTAAAATAGCCGCTTGCTCTACGGGCCTAGAGCCAATGATGCCCGGCATGCCCGGCGAATATCTCGTGAGTGATTTCGACAAAATAGTAGCCGATTGCAAAGCATTGGATTGCAATTTCCTGCGTTTAGGCATGCTGCCGATGACCTGCATGGGCAGCAAAGAAAAAGTGTTGGATTTCGTAACTCGTGCAGACGAAATGGCAGAAAAGCTAAAGGAACACGGCATAGAGCTGTATTATCATAACCACCACATAGAGTTTCAGAAATTTGACGGGCAATATCTTTTGGATATTATCCGCGATAACACAAAGCATATGGGCTTTGAGCTTGATGTGCATTGGATACAGCGCGGCGGCGAAAACCCCATTGAATTTATTAAACGCTACAAAAACCGCGTTACGCTTTTGCATCTTAAAGATTACCGCATAGGTAACCTTGTAATGCCGGAGGGCAAGTTTGAGCCGGCAAGCTTTATGCAGGCATTTGCCAACACCGTGCAGTTTGCCGAGGTGGGCGAGGGCAATTTGCCCATGAAAGAAATTATCGAAACAGGCCTTGCCTGCGGCAGCAAATACTTTTTGATAGAGCAAGACGACCAATACGGCCGCGATCCATTTGACTGCCTAGCTACAAGCAAAGCAAACCTTGAAAAAATGGGCTTTGCCGACTGGTTTTAGCTTGTAGATAATCCACGGTTCAAGTTAAAACGCGGCAAAAGTTAGAACATAGTTCAAGCGGAAACAGAGCAAAAGTTAAAATAATTATTGCAGTATAGGGCTTTGCTCTATACTGCAACTCGGCTAAGCAGCTATGTAATCGCGCCGCGAGCCGCATGATAACCGCTTGCAAATATTGATATTATAAAGAAAGAGGTACGCCTATGAAAAGTTTTATGGACACTGATTTTCTTCTCACTACCCCTACCGCAAAAACATTGTTTCATGAATATGCGAAAAACCAGCCCATTGTAGACTATCATTGCCATATTAACCCCGAAGAAATTTACACAAACAGGGCATTTACCAATATTACACAAATGTGGCTTGAGGGCGACCATTACAAGTGGCGTTTGATGCGCTCTGACGGTATCGACGAAAAATACATTACGGGAAACGCCACAGACAAGGAAAAGTTTTTGGCTTTTGCAAAGGCTTTGCCCCGCGCTATCGGCAACCCTATGTATCATTGGTGCCATTTGGAGCTGCGTAATTATTTTGATTATAAAGGCGAATTAAACGAAACCACCGCCGAAGAAGTATGGACGCTTTGCGAAGAAAAGCTGAAAAGCCCCGACATGACGGTGCGCGGCCTTATCAAAAAAAGCAATGTAGCCTTTATAGGCACTACAGACGATCCTACCGACACCCTTGAGTGGCACGAGAAAATAAAAGCAAACCCCATAGAAGGGCTTACTGTTGCGCCGTCCTTCCGCCCCGACAAGCTTGTTAATATAGATAAGCCCATTTGGATATCGTCTATAGAAAAGCTTACCGCCGTATGCGGCTTTACAGTAAAAGATATTGACAGCCTCGAAAAAGCTATTCTTGCCCGTATGGAGAGGTTTAATTCTCTTGGCTGCCGCGCAGCCGACCACGGCATGGACTACGTGTGCTATCTGCCTTGCTCTCGCGAGGAGGCAAACGCCATAATGAAAAAGGCTCTTTGCGGCAAGGCACTTACAATATCCGAGGTTGAGATGTACAAATCCTATGTTACTGTTTTTGCTGCAAGGCAATATCTTGGCTTGGGCTGGGCAATGCAGATACATTACAACTGCACTCGCAGCCCAAACAGCGAAATGTTTGCAAAGCTTGGCGCAGACACAGGCTTTGATTGCATTAACACAGTAAACTGCGGCAATGCACTTGTGCATCTTTTAGATACATTATATTTTGAAAAGCTATTGCCGCGCACTGTTATCTACAGCCTAAACGGCACGGAAAATGCGTTTATAGACACTGTTATCGGCTCTTTCCAAGGCACCGAGGCGCGTGGCAAGATACAGCACGGCAGCGCATGGTGGTTCAACGACACTAAGCAAGGCATGATTAACCAATTAACAAGCCTTGCAGATTTAAGTATTCTTGGCAATTTCATCGGTATGCTTACCGACAGCCGCAGCTTTTTAAGCTATGCGCGCCACGAATATTTCCGCCGCATTTTGTGCGAGCTTATCGGCAACTGGATTGAAAACGGCGAATATCCTGCCGATTTACAGCGTGCAGGCGCCCTTGTAAGCGATATTTGTTTCGGCAACGCAAAAAGATATTTCAACGTTTAACAATAACGCAGCCACAGTAAAATGCATATGGTTTTACCGCGGCTGCACTTTATATGAGGAGGTAATTTATGAAGCTTTCATTTAGGTGGTATGGCGACAGCGATCCTATTTCTCTTGAATACATCAGCCAGATACCCGGCATGCGCAGCATTGTTTCGGCAGTGTACGACGTAAAGCCCGGCGAAGTATGGCCCTGCGAAAGCATTGCGAAAATGAAAAAGCAATGCGAAGAACACGGCATGGTATTTGACGTGGTGGAATCTATCCCTGTGCATGAGGACATTAAGCTAGGCAAGCCCACAAGGGACAAATACATTGAAAACTATAAAGAAAATATTCGCCGCGTAGCAAAATACGGCATTAAATGCATTTGCTATAATTTTATGCCTGTTTTCGACTGGACACGCACTCAGCTTGATAAAAAAGCCCCCGACGGCTCCACAAGCCTTGTGATGTACTGGGATCAAATGAAAGGGCTAGATCCGCTAAAAGACGGCCTTTCCTTGCCCGGCTGGGACTCAAGCTACGAAAAAGACGAACTGAAATTGCTTTTTGCCGAATATGCAAATGTGGGCGAGGACGGCCTTTGGAAAAACCTTGAATATTTCCTTAAAGAGATTATTCCTATTGCCGAGGAATGTGGCGTGGTAATGGCAATACACCCCGACGATCCCCCATATCCTATCTTCGGTCTGCCCCGCATTATTACAAACGAGCAAAACCTCGACCGCTTTTTAAAGCTTGTGGATAGCCCTGCAAACAGCCTTACCTTGTGTACAGGCAGCCTTGGCTGCGCTAAAAGCAACGACGTTGTGGCTATGGTGCGCAAATATTCCGCCATGGGGCGCATTGGCTTTATGCATATTCGCAATATCAAAATAATGGATGACGGCAGCTTTGAGGAACGGGCGCATCTTTCCTCTTGCGGCAGCCTAGACATGTACGAAATAGTAAAAGCTCTTGTGGAAACAGGCTTTGACGGCTATGTGCGTCCAGACCACGGCCGCATGATTTGGGGCGAAACAGGCAAGCCCGGCTATGGCTTATTCGACAGAGCGCTTGGTGCCACATACATTAACGGACTGTTTGAAGCCGCCGAGAAGCAATATAAAGAAAGAGGTTAATATATGAAAAATGTTTTAGATACAAACCTTACAGGCAAGGTAGCCGTAGTAACAGGTGCAGGCGGTGTGTTATGCTCTGCTTTTGCCAAAACCCTTGCCCGTGCAGGTGCAAAGGTAGCACTGCTTGATTTAAACAAAGACGCGGCAGACAAATTTGCCGATGAGATAAACGCCGAGGGCGGCATTGCGAAAGCATACAAATGCAATGTGCTTGAAAAACAGGCATGCGCCGACGTGGCAGCTGCCGTAAAATCAGATTTTGGCCCTTGCGATATCCTTATTAATGGCGCAGGCGGCAACAACCCCCGCGCAAGCACCGACAAAGAATATTACGAAAACGGTGATATTGATTCCGACACAAAAAGCTTTTTCGATTTGGACGCAGACGGCGTGGGCTTTGTGTTTAACCTTAATTTCCTTGGCACCTTGCTGCCCACACAGGCATTTGCAGCGCAAATGGTAGGGCGCGAGGGCTGTAATATAATCAATATCAGCTCCATGAACGCCTTTTGCCCACTTACAAAAATACCTGCATATTCAGGCGCAAAAGCAGCTATTTCCAACTTTACGCAATGGCTTGCAGTTCATTTTTCCAAAGCGGGTATTCGTGTAAACGCTATTGCTCCGGGCTTTTTCTCCACCACACAAAACGCAAAGTTATTGTTTAACGAGGACGGCACCCCCTCCGCGCGCACAGGCAAAATACTTGCGGCTACTCCAATGGGACGCTTTGGCGAGGCAGAGGAATTAGACGGCGCATTGCTGTTTTTCCTAAATAACGCGGCAGCGTCTTTCATCACAGGTGTGGTGCTGCCTATAGACGGCGGCTTCTCCGCATACTCAGGCGTATAAAATATCAGTTAAACCTTGTGCATTATATACAAAAATAATACTTTATATTGTCGATATATAGACGAAACAGCAAGATTTACAATGTGTTCATAGTTTATACAATATTCATTTAAGTTTATTTATGCTAATATATATCTCAGATAAGACCTTTACAAAGTATAAGGAGGACATATTAATGGCTAAAAAAGAACCTAAGTTAGACGCGAACGGCTTTCGCAAATTTGGCTTGCTGGATAAAGTAGCATATGGCGCAGGCGATTTCGGCTGCAACATGAGCTTTGCTTTAAAAGGCACACTTACAATCTTCTGGACACAGTTCATGGGAATTGATTCAATTCTTATGGCATCTCTCTTGTTGCTGGTGCAGATTTGGGACGCAATCAACGATCCTGTTATAGGTGCAATGGTTGACGCCGACAGGCATCATTATAAACGCGGCAAGTTTTTGGCGTACATCTGGGCAGGCTCTCTTGGCTTGCTTGTAGCCGGCGCACTTTGCTTTGTACCATGGGCAGGCGCACCTGCAATGGTTAAAAACATTTTGTTCGTAGCAGGCTACGTCATTTGGGACGCTTTCTACACCGTTGCAAACGTGCCTTACGGCTCTGTGCTATCGCTGATTACAGCTGATCCTGTTGAGCGTGTTGGCCTTTCCACATGGCGCAGTGTTGGCGGTATGGGCGGCGGCATGCTTGCCATGGCTCTATTACCGGCATTAATCTACGACAAAGACAACAACCTAATGGGCGAGCGCGTTTTCATCATTGCTCTTGTTATGGGCGTAGTTGGCTTTATCGCCTTCCAGTTCATGATCAGAAACACGGTTATCCGTGTGAAAACAGATGTTAAAGTAAACGAAAACGCACCTAAATTTAACATCATCACCGCATTTACCAACTTTATGCGCAACCGCGCGGCAGTTGGCGCAACCTTGGCACCTGTTGGTACCTTTATCGGTATGTACGGCGCACAGGTAGCTATGCAAATCATGTTCCAGTCTTACTTTAAAAACGCAAGAATTGCCGGCGTTGTTTCCATGTTTGGCATGATAGGCATGCTTGCCTTTATGCCCTTCATCGGCAAGATTGTTAAACGCTTTGGCAAAAAAGAAGCTATCACATTTGGTGCAGGCGTCAGCGTACTAGCCTATGTATTAATGCTTATTTTGCCGATTACTCCGGACGGCAAGGGCCTTGTACTGTTCGTAATGTGCCAGATACTAAACGCACTTGGCGCCGGTATCGGTACCTGCGTAAGCTGGTCCTTAATGGCAGATGCTATGGACTACGGCGAATGGAAATTCGGTGTTCGTGAAGAGGGCACAACGTATGCACTTCACTCCTTCTTCCGCAAGCTGGCACAGGGCATTGGCCCGTCTTTAGGCCTAATGGCTTGCGCAGCCCTTGGCTACGAAGGCACACTTGGCGCAGCCCAAACAGCCGCTACTGCTCTTAACATGCGCTACCTAACAGCAGGTGCTTACCTGTTCAGCGCAGTTGTAACATTAGTTGCTTATGGCCTTGTATACAACCTAGACAAGAAAACTCTTGCCAAAATGGAGCAAGACCTTGGCCGTGCCACAGCAGAAGTGGACGCTACCTCCGTATTAAATGCTAATTCTAAAGAGGACTAATATTTAATCCTTGCTTATTTAAACAGCCGCTTTTGTGCTTTTGCATAATGGCGGCTGTTTGCCTTTAGTGATTATTCACAAAATATTAAGCGTTTATTAAGCTATTGTTGTTTTATATCGCAAGAATTACAATATTCAGCACAATAATAGCATACTCAAAACATCTCTTTTGATGTACACTGATATAAGTGATTACTATACGTATGCCCTATTGAAATGCAAATGGCAAATAGGGAGCTTTTAAAATTAGAACCAAAAACCGCTGTAAGTAGCAGACAGGTAGAATTGTAAAAAAGGAGAATGAATAATGGTTGATTTAAGAAAAACCCCTTTTAATCTCGACGACGATGGCGTGGCATGGGTAAAAAGCACTATTTCCGATATGACGCTTGAGGAAAAAATCGGGCAATTGTTTGTAAATATGGGCGACAGCCGCGACGAAGACTATTTAAAAAGCGTTGTAGATAAATATCATATCGGCGCAGTGCGGTATAACCCCGCCTCTGCCGAGGAAGTGTACGAGCAAAACCGCATTTTGCAAGAAAACAGCAAAATTCCGCTTTTGATTGCTTCCAACGTAGAAAGCGGCGGCAACGGCGCATGCAAGGGCGGCACACAGATAGGCCAGCCCATTAAGCTTGCAAGCGCAGGCGGCGAAAAATGGGCATACGAAATGGGGCGCGTTTCCGGCATTGAGGCAAGCGCAATAGGCTCTAACTGGAGCTTTGCACCCATTATGGACATTCAGTACAATTGGCGCAACCCCATGACGGGCACTCGCGCTTTTTCAAGCAACCCCGATCAAGTGCTTGCCATGGGCAAGGCATATTTAAAGGGCATCACCGAAAGCAATTTCGTGTGCGCCATGAAACATTTCCCCGGTGATGGCGTGGACGAGCGCGACCAGCATTTATGCTCCAGTGTAAACAGTCTTTCCTGCGAGGAATGGGACGCGTCTTACGGCAAGGTATATTCCGGCATGATAGACGCCGGCGTACACGCAGTAATGGCGGGGCACATTATGCAGCCTGCGTATCAACGCCTTTTCCACCCGGGGCTTGAGGACAAAGATTTGCTGCCTGCCACCCTGTGCAAGGAGCTTATCACAGATTTACTGCGCGGCAAGCTTGGCTTTAACGGCCTAGTGGTTACCGATGCATCTCATATGGTTGGCATGACGGGCGCAATGGCGCGCCGTGACATTTTGCCTACAGCAATAGCCGCAGGCTGCGATTTATTCCTGTTTTTCAACGATCCCGACGAAGATTTCGGATATATGATGGACGGCTACAAAAACGGCGTGATTACACCCGAGCGTTTAAACGACGCCCTAGAGCATATCCTCGGCACAAAAGCGCATTTGGGCTTGCATAAAAAAGCGAAAAAGGATATAATGCCACCAAAAGAAGGATTATCCGTAATAGGCTGCAAGGAGCATGTGGACATAGCAAAGCAAGTGTCGGATTTAGGCATTACTCTTGTTAAAAACGTGGGCAAAAGCCCATTGCCTATTTCCCCTAAAAAATATAAACGCATATTAATCGTTACCGCAGGGCAAAAGCCAAACCCAATGCTTACCGCAATGCTTGGCGGCGGCAGCAAAAGCGCCGAGGAGCTTTTGCAGGATAAGCTTACAAGCGAGGGGTACGAGGTAGAGATATTTGTTTCGGCAATGGATAAAATGGCCGCGGCTGCCGCAAAGGGCGGCGACATGATGAAAAACATGATGAACATGTACGCGGGCAAATCCTCTGTAGAAGATTTTAAAGGGAAATACGACCTTGTTATTCAAGTGGCAAACGTTTCTTTCTTTGGTGCGCCTGTACAGCGCCTTACCTTTAGCATGAGCAAGGGCGGCTTTGAAATGCCTTGGTATGTACACGAGGTGCCTGTTATTTTCGTTTCCATGAACTGCCCATATCATCTAGCCGATGTGCCTCAGGTGAAAACATATATCAACTGCTTTGACGCTATGGACTATACCATAGACGCCCTTGTAGACAAAATGAGCGGCCGTAGCGAATTTAAGGGCGTTTCGCCAGTAGACGCATTTTGCGGCATGGTAGACGCGCATATCTAGCGCAAATTTATTTATCACTGTATCTAAACCGCCACGCTAACGGGCTTTATCTATAGCGTTTAGCGCGGGGGCAAGCAAAGCTTGGCTTGCCCCATTGCGGTTTAGATTTGTAACATGCAAATGCTGAAAGAAAGAGAAGTGTAGTAATGAGAAATATTATAAACCTTGATAAATGGCTGTTTACAAAAACCGACGATATAAACGCCACCGATTGGCAAAACGTAAACGTGCCACACACATGGAACAACAAGGACGGGCAGGACGGCGACGGAGATTACTACCGCGGCCGCTGCTGGTATCGCCTTGCTTTGCCGGCTTTGCCCTTAGATAAAGAAATATATGTGGAGTTTGACGGCGTAAACCATATTGCCGAGGTATATCTTAACGGCGAAAAGCTAGGCACCCACGAGGGCGGATTTTCCACCTTCCGTTTCGAGATAGGCTCCCATTTAAAAGACGGCGAAAACATTTTATCCGTAAGCGCATACAACGGTGAGGGATATGTTTATCCCCAAATGGCAGACTTTACCTTTTTCGGCGGCATGTATCGCGCGGCGCATATTATTATAGCCGAAAAAGCCCATTTCGATTTAATGATGCATGGCTCAAGTGGCGTTTTTGTAACGCCTAAAGCCCAAGGCGGCAGCGCAAATGTACGCATAGACGCTTTTACCGTAAACGGTGAGGGCTGCGAAGTGAAAGCGGAGATATTAGACGAGAGTGGCAAAGCCGTTGCCACCGCCGCCACAGCCGCCGCAAAGCAAAGCACATTAGAGCTATCTATTGAAAACGCCCACCGCTGGAACTCTATGGAAGATCCATATTTGTATTCGGCAAAGCTAACCCTTGTTAAAAACGGTGAAACTTTAGATGAAATCATCACCGCCTTTGGTGTGCGTGAATACAGTGTAGACGCCGAAACTGGCTTTATTTTAAACGGCAAATCCTATCCGCTTCACGGCGTATCTCGCCACCAAGACAGGATAGACATGGGCTGGGCACTAACGCGCAAGGAGCATGCCGAGGACGCCGCTATTATTAAAGAAGTAGGCGCAAACACCATTCGCCTTGCCCACTATCAGCACGCGGAGGAGTTTTATTCTATCTGCGACGAAACAGGCTTTGTGCTATGGGCGGAAATACCCTTTATCAGCATGTTTATCGCAGATCCACGCGCGCGTGAAAACACACTTAGCCAAATGACAGAGCTTGTAATGCAGAAATACAATCACCCGTCTATTTGTTTCTGGGGCATATCAAACGAAATAAGCATGGGCGGCGAAACCCCTGAGCTGCTTGATAACCTAAAGGCTGTAAATGCACTTTGTAAAAAGTTGGATCCGTCGCGCTTAACCACTATGGCGCATCTTACCATGGTAGAAAACGAGTCCCCAATGCACAGCCTTACCGACGTTTTGTCTTATAACCATTATTTTGGCTGGTACATTGGCGACGTTAGCGAAAATGGCCCTGCACTGGACGCATTTCATAAAATGCACCCCACACGCCCTGTTGGCGTAAGCGAATATGGCGCAGAGGCAAATCTTGCCTTACATTCGGCACACCCTCATGTACACGATTATAGCGAGGAATATCAAGCATATTATCACGAAAACATGCTTAAAACCTTTGCCGAAAGGCCGTACCTATGGAGTACACATGTGTGGAACATGTTCGATTTTGCGGCAGATGCTCGTGACGAGGGCGGCTGCAAAGGCCGCAACAACAAAGGCCTTGTTACCTACGACCGCAAAACACGCAAAGACAGCTTTTACATTTACAAAGCATATTGGACAAAAGAGCCCTTTGTGCATATCACAGGCCGCCGCTTTATAGACCGTATCAGCGGCAAAACGGATATAAAGGTATACAGCAATTGCCCCTCGGTTTCCCTTAGCGTAAACGGCGCAGAGCCTATTACACTTGAGGGCGACAAGGTGTTTATATTTAAAGATATGATGTTAAGCCTTGGCGAAAACACCTTTACGGCATATGCAAATGGTGCAGAAAACGACACCATTAAGCTAAAGGGCTGTACCGAAGCGAACCCTTCCTACACCTTGCCTGAGGAAAACGACAGCGACGAGGGCGTGGAAAACTGGTTTGAAGGCAAGCTTGTGGAAAAGGCAGAAATGCAGTTCCCTGAGGGCTATTTTTCCATTCGCGACACTGTGGGCGAAATAGCCGCCAATGAAAAGGCGATGAAAGCAATGAGCGAAATGATGGGCGCGGCAATGGGCGGCGGCGAAGGCGGCAACGGCGGCATGATGAAAACCATGCTTGCTATGATGAAAGACCGCTCGCTTGAATCGCTATTAAAAATGGCAGGCAAGCGCGTGCCGAATGGCGCAAAGCAAATGATTAACGCCAAACTAAACGAAATAAAAAAGGGGTAAAATATGATTGCAGAGATTAATCGCAAAAAGGATTTCTTGCTATGTGTAGACTCCGACGGCTGCGCTATCGACAGCATGAACGAAAAGCATATTCGTGCGTTTTGTCCGGAGCTTATTCGTGTATATAATTTACAGGCGCATGAAAAGCTAATAACAGATTTTTGGATGAAGATTAATCTTTTCAGTGCCACACGCGGCATCAATCGTTTTAAAGGCCTTAGTGCCACGCTGTGCATGCTTGCGGAAAACGGCATTGAAACCGAAGGCTGGCAAGACATGCGCGACTTTGTAAAAAGCGCCAAGGTGCTTTCAAACGCTTCCCTTGAGGCGGCTATTGCCATTGCCCCAAATAAGGGGCTTGAGCGTGCCCTTGAATGGAGCCTTAGCGTAAACAAGGCGATATCCGCACTTGGCGACGGCAAGCCGTTCAGCGGCTGCAAGGAAGCGCTTGAGGGCCTGCACCAAGACATGGACATTGCTGTGGTGTCTTCGGCAAATGGCGGCGCGGTGGAACACGAATGGGCAGTACATGGCCTTTCGGAGCATACTGATATTCGCTATGGCCAAGAGGCAGGCACAAAGGCAGATTGCATCAAAAAGCTTTTGCAAAGCGGCTATGCCCAAAACCATGTGCTTATGGTGGGCGATGCCCTTGGCGATTTAGACGCGGCAAAGCAAAACGGCGTACTTTTTTACCCTATTCTAGTGGGCAGCGAGCAAGAAAGCTGGCAAACCCTCTTGCAAGAGGCAAAGCTTCGCTTTTTGGGCGAAACCTATGTCGGTGAATACGAAAACCAATGGATCGGCAAAATTAAAGATATTTTGAAATAATAAAACAGCAGGCTTTATCCGATTTGTTTCGGACAAAGCCTGCTCTTTTTACATGCTGCCACAGCGCATAAATACATTTAAAATTCCTATAGAATAATAACATCATTTGTGGTACAATATTAAAAACTAAGTTAAGGCTTATTTTTTTTACTTTTATTAATATGCGCGATACGCGTATATTCACACACCTTGAATATATGGAGGCAATATGCGACATTTGATAGATCCCCTAGATTTCAGCACATCGGAAATAGAAGCACTGCTCGACCTTGCAAAGGATATGCACGCAAGGCCGATAGCCTACCAATCCCTTTGCGCACATAAAAAATTAGCCACTTTGTTTTACGAGCCGTCCACACGCACACGCCTTTCCTTTGAGGCCGCTATGCTGAATTTGGGCGGCAATGTTTTGGGCTTTTCCAGTGCAGACTCAAGCTCCGCCGCCAAGGGCGAAAGCGTGGCAGATACTATCCGCGTGATTTCGTCCTACGCAGACATTGCGGCTATTCGCCACCCTAAAGAGGGCGCACCACTTCGCGCGGCTCATTACGCCACCATTCCTGTGATAAATGCAGGCGACGGCGGACATCAGCACCCCACACAAACCCTTACCGATTTATACACCATTAAAGAGCGCACAGGTCGCCTTGATAATTTAACAATCGGGCTTTGCGGCGACTTAAAGTTTGGCCGCACGGTACATTCGCTTATTAAATCCCTTGCGCGCTACGAGGGCATACGCTTTGTTCTTATTTCCCCCGAGGAGCTGCGTCTGCCCGATTACGTTATAAGCGAAACCATTGCCCCGGCTAAAGCACCATATACCGAAACAACTAATCTTGACGAGGCAATGCCTGAGCTTGATATTTTATACATGACGCGTGTGCAAAAGGAACGCTTTTTCAACGAAGAAGATTATGTGCGTTTAAAAGACAGCTACATTCTTACCCTAGAGCGTTTACGCCATGCGAAAAAAGATATGGCTGTGCTGCACCCACTCCCTCGTGTAAACGAAATTGCCCTTGGCGTAGACGACGATCCACGCGCCGCCTATTTTGAGCAAGCGGCAAACGGCGTATATGTGCGCATGGCGCTTATCGCCACATTGCTCGGATTAACCCTAAAGGAGGGAAAAGACAATGCTTAATATCGACAGCATACAAAACGGCGTTGTAATAGACCATTTAAAAGCCGGTACAAGCTTGCAAATTTACAACCTTTTGGAGCTTGATAGCCTTGATTGCGGCGTTGCCATTATCCGCAATACCCGTTCATCTAAGCTTGGCCGCAAGGATATTATCAAAATAGAGGGCGAAGTGAACATCAATTTTGATGTGCTTGGATATATAGACCACAACATTACCATAGACGTTATCCGAAACGGCAAAATTGTGGAGAAAAAGCAATTGCTAATGCCGCGCCACCTCAAAAATGTTATCCGCTGTAAAAACCCACGCTGTATTTCCAGCATAGAAGAAGAAATAGACCAGCTTTTCGATTTATCCGAAAACGGTAAATATCGCTGTGCCTATTGCGAGCAAGAATTTACCGTAGCACCGTAATTGTTTTAATTTGAATATTTTAAAAGGCTCTATTCGTTGCTTATCCCAACATTTACTATAGAGCTATTTAAAAACGCAAAACCGCGTGGAAAGCTTAAAGGCTTTCCACGCGGTTTAATTGTATTTTTCTGTTTTTACTTATTGCCTTAAAGTTTCTATTATATTTTGCCTTGTTTCGCTTATTGCACCAAAGCATTTTATTTCTGTTTTATTCTTTCACTTATCGTCCAAAGCTTTTATTATTTTTTCGTCAGTGTTTTAAAGCCTTTAATATATTTTCCGTTCATAATATCCACAAGCCCGCTAACCAAATTCGGCGTTACCATTCCGCCACTCATCATTGCCAGCGCGCGCAGGGGCATATCGTACATCATAGCCTCCATCATGCGCGTAATGTCGTCGGGCGAGGTGTCGCCGCCAAAAGCGCCTTTTGCCATAGATTTGCCTTTTTTCAAAACCATGCGGCCTATAAAGCAGGATTGTATGTCGCCTAATGTAGAGTTTTCTGTAAACGGGCGCAGTGGCGTTTCCTCAGGTACTTTATAGCCCAAAAGTGCCTCAAACTGCCCTTTGTCAAAGCTTTTCACATTCGGTGTAAAATATGCAGGCGCACTGCTGCGATAGTCGGGCACCGACACCTTGTTTATTGTATCCAGCTGTACCTTAGCGCTAAGGCGGATATCCCTAGAGGACGCGGCAAGCTCTATGGTGTATTCGCCGTCCTCAATAGCCCAATCGGCAATATTAACGTTATAATACGCAAAGGCGCGCTTAGAAAGGGCGAAGCTTACGGTTTTTTCTTCGCCTGGGTTAAGGCTGATTTTTGCATATTCGCGCAGCTCGCGCAAGGGCTTAAACAGCGTAGTTTCCGGCGCACTAACGTATAATTGCACTATTTCCTTTGCGCTTACACTGCCTGTGTTTTTCACTTTAAGGGTTACTGTAAGGGCATCGTTTTCGCTAAGCACGGTTTTATCAAGCGTTAAATCGGTGTATTCAAATTTGCTATAGGATAAGCCGTAGCCAAATGGGAAAACCACGTCCATTTTTGCCTTGTCGTAATAGCGATAGCCCACATAAATGCTTTCGCGGTATTCCACATTGCCTGCTTTGCCAAAATGATTATACGACGGCGTATCGCTAAGGCTTATTGGATAGGTTTCTGTCAGCTTGCCGCATGGGGAATAATCTCCAAACAGCAAATCGTATGCGGCTGTGCCGTTATTTTGCCCTGCAAGGCTCATGTTTAATAGCGCACCTACGTCCTTTAGCCAAGGCATATTTACAACGCTGCCTGCAAAAAGGATAACCGCAACATTTGGCACTGCCTCGCAAAGGGCTTTTACAAGGGCGCTGTGTGCGGCAGGCATGTCGATATGCGTTCTGTCGTACCCTTCAGACTCGTATTCGTCTGTAAGCCCCACAAAGCAAAGCACCTTATCGGCGGCTTTTGCGGCGGCTACGGCAGATGCAATCATGCCTTGGTTTGGCTCGTTTACGGTGATATCGTAGCCGTCGGAATATGTGTATTCAATACCCTTTTCGGTAAAGGCATCGCACACGGTGGTTATCATAGTAGGTGCTATTTTGCTGCTGCCTGCGCCTTGATAGCGCGGCTTTTTGGCAAACTGTCCTATTACGGCAATCTTTTCTTTTTTGCCGCAAGGCAAGACGTTTTCGTTTTTCAGAAGCACGGCAGATTCCCTTGCAATGCGCCCTGCAAGGGCGTGATGTGCTTTTGCGTCATAGCTCGTTTTTTTGTTTTGCTTGTTGGCTATGGCAATAGTAGCCACGTTTACGGCGCAGATATCCACAAGGCTTTCGCTTAAATTGCCATTTCTCACCGCGTTTACAATCATGGTGTCTGTGCTGCCGCCCGATGCAGGCATCTCAAGATCAAGCCCTGCTTTTACTGCCTGTACGCGGTCGTTCATTGCGCCCCAGTCTGTCATTACAGCGCCTTTAAAGCCCCATTCGCCGCGCAAAACATCGCTCATCATGCGCGTGTTGTCGCTGGCATATGTGCCACCTATTTTATTGTAAGAGCACATTACAGTCCATGGCTGGGCTTTTTTAACGGCTGTTTCAAAGGCAGGCATGTATATTTCTCGCATGGCTCGCTCGTCTACTATAGAGTTGCCCGATAAGCGCGCTTTTTCTTGGTTATTAAGCAAATAATGCTTTAGGGAAGTACCCACATTCTTGCTTTGCACGCCGTTTATCAGCGCGGCTGCGGTTTCGCCTGCAAGATACGGATCTTCGCTAATATATTCAAAATTGCGTCCGCACAACGGGCTGCGCTTAATATTTGCGCCCGGGCCTAAAATAACAGCGACATTTTCTTGCAAACATTCTTCGCCCAGTGCCTCGCCCATTTCGCGCATTAAATCCCTGTCAAAGCTGCACGAGGTGGTAACCGCTGTAGGAAAGCATGTGGCAGGTACGGATTGATTAATGCCCAAATGGTCGGACGCTTCTGCTTGCTTGCGCAGGCCGTGAGGGCCGTCTGTTACCATAACAGATGGCACGCCAACGCGCTCAACGCCTTTAGTGTGCCAAAAATCCAGCCCCGAGCATAGTGACGCCTTTTCCTCAAGCGTCATTTTTGCAACAAGCTCTTTTGCGATTAAACGGTCGTTATTATCCATAATATAGCCCCCTATTTCAGTTAATTTATAAATAAGGCCAAAGCCTTATTTATTGCAGATGTATCTTTAAATAAAGTATAGTGCCGCGCAAAAATATAAGATACACTGTTTTCACTATTTTTATCTTATTTCCACTTTATCTTTCGGCTGTAATATGTTAATATATCCTTATGAACAGTAAAATATTGCAAAATGTCATACAAGACAATAGCGGCACAGGTGTTACACCAAAAGCCGTAAAAAGAGAGCTTGAGCGTCTGCTTGCAAGCAACCGCGAGGAGCTTATTTTCCACATGCCCTACGAGCAGGAGAAAAAGCTTTTGCTAATGATTAAAAATGGCGATACAAGCGGTATAACCGCCGCTATGAGTAAAATGACAGATACCGACGAAATATCCGTGGGGCAAATGAGCGAGGACGCCATTAAGCAGTCGCTATGCTTGCTTGTTTCGGGCATTACCCTCTTTACGCGCTTTGCCATAGACGGTGGGCTAAACCAAGAATTGGCGTATTGCCTTAGCGACGCATATATCAAAACGGGCAGTAAAAGCGTAAATACCGCCGAAATAATGCAGCTTTTCGCATTTGCGGCAATGGATTTTGCAAAGCGTGTGCGCCGATCTAAAGGCGTGTGTACCCATGATATAAAAAAATGCACCGCATATATCCAAAACCATTTGCACGAAAAAATCACCTTGTTTGACCTTGCGGATTTATGCAAAATCAGCGAAAGCTATCTTTCTGCACAGTTCAAATCTCAGCTTGGCATGCCGCCGCTTAAATATATTATCAGCCAAAAGCTAGAGCTTTCCTGCGAGCTTTTACGCTTTGACAATATGCCCATAAGCGAAATCGCCATGCTGCTTGGCTTTTGCTCCAGCAGCAATTTTGCGGCGCATTTTAAGCGTAAATACGCCATAACGCCAAATAAATTCCGCATAAGCGGCTAAAAATAGCGGCGCAATTACTATTTTAGGGGCGGCTACTCCCATATTTGCCACAGAGCCTTATTTACATCAAAGGCTCCATGTGCCAAGATAAATTGCTATAATAAACGGCGGCTCACTTTTATCATTACATTTACATGGAATGTAATTTAAGGGGTGAGCCGCCGTTTTAGTTTATTTTTATTCGCCCGTTGCAACGTCTATATACAGCATTTCTATGCGCTGTTCGTCTGTTTTCGCCACAGTTACCGTAAGGGTTTTATACACAAAGCTTTCGCCCTCATTTGGGATATGCTCAAAGGTGTCCAGTGCCCAGCCGGCAATGCTTGTGCTGTCGCAAGAAAAGCTTTTGTCGGTAAAATCTATCTCGTCAAAAACATCTTCGATATTCATTTCGCCCAGCACTTGCCAGCGCGTATCGGTAAGCTTTGTGATAGGGCTTTCACGAGTGTCGGTTTCGTCCCATATTTCGCCTACAAGTTCCTCTAAAATATCCTCTAAGGTCACTACGCCAAGTGTGCCGCCGTAATCGTCCGTCACTATTGCCATGTGCTGCTTTTTGCGCCTAAATTCTGCCAAAAGTCCGCTTATTCGGCGTGTGCGGTACACAAAAAGCACAGGGCGCATCAGCTCCTTTGGCACGATATCCCCACCACGAGCAAGGCGGCCAAGCACATCTTTTGCATATAAAATGCCTATGATATTATCCACGCTGCCCTCGTATACAGGCACGCGAGAAAAGCCCTCGTCTACGCAGGCACGTACAATATCGTCTTTATCGGCGTAGGATTCAAGGGCACGCATATCCACACGCGGCACCAATATTTCCTGTACGGTGGTGTTGTTAAAATCTATAGCAGATTGAATAATGCCCGTTTCCTGCCTGTTTAACACGCCTTCTTCTTCCACGGTATCTATGATTGTTTTAAGCTCATCTTCTGTAACAGAGGGCTGTATATTCAGCTCCTGTGTGCGGCGGCCTGTAAATGCGCGCTTTATCTGCACGAAAATCCACACCAGTGGCGTGAGCAATGTTTTTAATATATTTAAAGGGCGCGCCACAAAAAGCGTCACCTTTTCAGCATTTTCTTTAGCATAGCTTTTCGGCAATATTTCGCCGAATATTAAAACTAATATGGTAATAATCACCGTGGCGATTGCCGCGCCCGATTCACCTAAAAGCGAGGTAGCAATAATGGTGGCAAGAGATGCCGAGGAAAGGTTTACCACGTTATTTCCTATTAAAATGGCAGACAAGGTCTTGTCGTAATCCTCTGCGTTATGCAGCGCAATGTCTGCGGTTTTGTCGCCGTCCTCCGCGCGCTTTTTAAGCCTTATTTTGTTCACCGACGAAACTGCTGTTTCGCTTGCCGAGAAAAACGCGGAAAATGCAAGCAATAAAATTAACGCTAAATAAATACTGGGTCCGGGGTTATCCAAAAAAATCAACTCTGCTTTCTTATTTATATTTATAGTAGATAATACCAGTATTTCACTATTTTGTAAAGGGGAATGTTGGTGCAATTAAAAATATAGCCGGTGTCATATTATTTGCACCAAATGTTTGATTTTACCGTTTTATTTAAAATCAACAATTTATATTGCAAATAATGACAAAATTATGTATAATTTATATAAAGAAATATATGGCAAATTAACTTATGACAGATAACGTTTTAAAGGTTGTAAGCACCTGAATATCCATTCGTGTGGCGATTTTATGCACAAGCCATAGGCTTTACGCGCAGTATAGCATTTCGACAAATGCTATATCGGAAAGGAAAAATATATGAGCTATTCAATAGGTCTTGACATTGGTATTTCGTCTGTGGGATTTTCTGCCCTTGCCCTTGATGAAAACGAAGAGCCAATGCGCATTATTACTATGGGCAGCCGCGTATTTGATGCGGCGGAAAACGCAAAGGACGGTGCATCATTGGCACAGCCAAGGCGCGAGGCGAGGGGAGTGCGCAGGCGTTTGCACCGTCACAAGTTTCGCCTGGAGCGCATACGCAATTTATTTGTATCATGGAAAATGCTCACAGCGGAAGAAACCGAACATTTATGCGACGGCAAACTAAGCGATATTTACGAGCTGCGCGCCCTTGCGCTGGAGCGCGCATTGTCGAACAAAGAGCTTGCTCGCGTGCTTATTCATCTTGCGCAAAGACGCGGATTTAAGTCTAACCGCAAGGCGGACGGCAAGGATAAAGAGGCAGGTGCCTTGCTAAACGCCGTACAGGGCAATAAAGAGCGCATGCAAAAGGGCGCGTATCGCACTGTGGGCGAAATGATGTTCAAGGATATCGCTTTCAGCGAATGTAAACGAAATAAAACCGAAAAATATCTTGCAACCGTTTCAAGAGATATGATAGAGGACGAGGCAAAACAAATATTTTCGGCTCAGCGCAGCTTTGGCGTGCTGCAAGCAGAGGAGCAGCATCAGCGCGAGTATATGGATATTCTGCTTTCTCAGCGCAGCTTTGACCAAGGCCCCGGTGCGCCAAGCCCCTTTGGGGGCGAGCAAATATTTAATATGATAGGTTATTGTACCTTTGAGGACGGCGAAAACGGTAAAAGCCTTGAAAAGCGTGCCGCAAAAGCATGCTATTCCTTTGAATACTTCAAGCTTTTGCAAGACGTTAATCATATGCGCATTTTAGAAGACGGCAAATCCCGGACGCTATCAAGCGCACAGCGCAGTACGCTTATAAGCCTTGCGCACACATCGCCGTCTATCACCTATTCAAAGCTACGAAAGGTGCTTAATATTCCCGAAAATGCGCTATTTGGCGATTTGCGCTATCATGATACACGCGACGAAACCGAAACGAAGGAAAAGCTTGTGTGCATGCGCTCCTACCACGAAATGCGTAAGGCGCTGGACAAAGTGTATAAAGGGCGTATAGCAAAGCTGCCACGCAATATGCTTAACGACGCGGGGAATATTTTAACCATATATAAAACCGAAGAAAACATTGTTGCAAAGCTAAAAGAGGCAGGGTTTGAGCAGCCGGACATAGACGCGTTGTCGGCATCATGCAGCTTTAGCAAGTTTGGGCATTTAAGCATAAAGGCTTGCGACAAGATAATACCATATTTAGAGCAGGGCTTAAATTATAACGAAGCCTGCGACAAAGCGGATTATTCGTTTAAAAGCCATAGCACAGCCGAAAAATCCGTGTGTTTGCCGGCCACGTCACAGGAAATGGAAAGCATCACAAGCCCTGTTGCACGACGCGCAATATCCCAAACCATTAAAGTAGTCAACGCAATAATCCGCAGCCTTGGCGAAAGCCCTGTATATGTAAATATAGAGCTGGCTCGTGAAATGTCTAAGGATTTCGGCGAACGTACAAAGCTTGATAAAGACATGAAAACCAACGCCGCCGCAAACGAGCGCATTATGGAACGTATTCGCGGCGAGTACGGCAAAACAAATGCCACAGGGCAAGACCTTGTAAAGCTAAAGCTGTACGAGGAGCAAGGCGGCATTTGCCAATATTCGCTGAAACAAATGGATATCACGCGTTTGTTTGAGGCGGGATATGCCGAAATAGACCATATTATCCCCTACAGTATCAGCTTTGACGACAGCTATAAAAACAAGGTGCTTGTAATGAGCGAAGAAAACAGGCAAAAGGGCAACCGCTTGCCTCTTGAATATTTACAGGGTGAAAGGCAAGATAAATTTATCGTATGGGCAACAAATAATGTGCGAAATTATAAGAAAAGGCAAATCCTCTTAAAGCCTTGCCTTACCGAGGAAGACCTTGGCAAATTCAAAGAACGCAATTTGCAGGACACTAAAACCATGTCGCGGTTTATGTATAATTACATTGCAGATAATCTCGCCTTTGCCCCGTCTAAAACAGGCAAGAAAAAGCGTGTAACTGCGGTAAATGGCGCAATTACATCTATGCTGCGCAAGCGTTATGGCATAGCAAAGCTACGTGCAGACGGCGATTTGCACCACGCAGTAGATGCCGTTATTATCGCCTGCACCACAGACGCAATGATAAATAAACTTTCGCGCTATAGCGAAAGGCAAGAAAAAATATATGTTCAAGACGAAACAGGCTCCTTTGCGGTACATGCAAAAACGGGCGAAATAAAAGAGCGTATACCATATCCGTGGCCGCAGTTTCGCAAGGAGCTGGACGCGCGCCTATGCACAAACCCGTCGGAGCTTTTACAGGAACTGCATTTAGAAAACTACACACAAGAAGATATTAACGCTGTAAAGCCAATTTTTGTATCGCGTATGCCGCGCCATAAAATCAGCGGTGCAGCCCATAAAGAAACCATAAAAAGCATTAAAGCAATAGACAGCGGCGTGTTTTTGGTAAAGCGTCCGCTTACAAGCCTTAAGCTTGATAAAGACGGCGAGCTACTCGACTATTACATGCCGTCCAGCGATACGTTATTATACAATGCGCTAAAGGCAAGGCTCAACGCTTTTGGCGGAGATGCCACCAAAGCCTTTGCACAGCCATTTTACAAGCCGAAAAGCGACGGCAGCCAAGGGCCTATTGTAAAAAAGGTAAAGCTTTGCGAAAAAGCTACAATGTATGTGCCTGTGCATGGCGGCAAAGCAGGCGCGGATAACGACACCATGGTTCGCACAGACGTGTTTTATATCGAAAAGGACGGATATTATCTCGTGCCGATTTACGTTGCAGACACCTTAAAGCCTACTTTGCCATGCAAAGCGATTGTGGCGGCAAAGCCCTATTCTCAGTGGAAAGATATGCAGGATAAGGATTTCATATTTTCGCTTTATCCAAACGATTTAGTGCATATTACCTTTAAAACAAACAAGGATTTTTCTCTTGCACAAAAAGAAAGCAGCCTGCCGCCAAAGCTTAGCTTAAAGGAAGGGAATTTCTACTATGGGGGAACGTCGATATCAACAGCGGCAATATCTATTTTTACCCACGAGCGCGCATATACCATTGCAAGCCTTGGGGCGAAAACGCTGCAAAGCATGGTGAAATGTCAGGTGGATTGCCTTGGAAATATTCAGCAGGTAAAAAAGGAAACAAGGCAATATTTCGGCAGACAAACGAAGGATTAACAGCGGTATAGTAGATAGGAGTATATGATGCCATATCGTAATCTTATCATTGAAAATCCGGCGGAAATCACAGTGAAAAGCAATCAGCTTATAGTTTCGGCAGATATACGGCACAGCGTACCAATAGAAGACATTTGCAGTATATTGTTAGAAAGCACGCGCAGCAGTGTAAGCACTGCTGCGCTTTCTGCATTATGCGACAATGGTGCATGCGTGTTTGTATGCGACGCTAAACACACGCCTTGCGGGGTGCTGATGCCTTATTGCGCACATTCAAGACAAACGGCTGTTTTGCAAAAACAAATGTCGCTTTCACTACCGCGCAAAAAAAGATTGTGGCAGCAAATAGTAAAATCTAAAATAAAAAACCAAGCCGAATGTTTAAGCTTGTGCGGCAAAGAAAAACAGGCAATTGCCTTGCGCAAAATGGCGGCAGATGTACAGTCGGGTGATGCAGGGCACATAGAGGGCGCAGCGGCGGCTCTTTACTTTCGCGCTCTATTCGGCGCGGATTTTATTCGCCGCCAAGATGACGTGCAAAACGCCGCGCTTAATTACGGCTATGCTATTTTGCGTGGATTTATAGCAAGGCAGCTTGCGGCATATGGCTTCACGCCATGCCTTGGCATATATCATTGCAGCGAATTAAATGCCTATAATCTTGCCGACGATTTCATAGAGCCCTTTCGCCCGGTGATAGATCTTTTTGTCGCGTGTAATATCGGCGCGGAGGAAAAGGAGCTTTGCACACAGTTAAAGCATAGCCTGTATAATTTGTTAAATGTGGATATTGCCATGAACAACGGGCACTACAGTGTTTCGTATGCTATAGAAAAATGCGTGCAAAGCTATAGCGCGTGCATTTCATCAGAGCAAGAAATATTGCAAATGCCGCAGCTTTTGGAGGCAAAGCAGCATTGCTATGAATAAATTTATGAGATTATTAGTATTTTTTGATTTACCCGTAAAAACCAAGCCGGAGCGTCATCGCGCTACGGCTTTTCGCAATTTTTTATTAAAAGACGGCTATCACATGTTGCAGTTTTCTTTTTACACTCGGGTGTGCAACGGCATGGACGCTGTGGCCAAGCACAAAGCTAGATTATACGCCCAGTTGCCAAACAACGGCTCGGTACGCCTGTTGACCATTACCGAAAAGCAATACGAGTCCATAGAAATACTGGTAGGAAAGCTAATGCCGGACGATACAGATTTTGTGTGCGAGCAATTGAGCATTTTTTAAGAAACCATACTAAATATTAGGGCGAAAGGCAAATAAGGCTCAAACAAAATGCAAAAAAGCAGAGCATATTTAAAAAGGCTCTTTGCTAAATGTTGTGGGTGTGCAACGAATAGAACTCAAATAAAATACAAAAAGCGGAGAATATTCAAAAAATCCGTAAAACGGAATTGACGGATAGCCTTTTTAGAAAACGAGTATCGCATAGACGATTTGTAGCGGTTACATACCCATTTTAAAACGCCAAACCCCACCCGTAGCTAGGCTACAAGTAGGGTTTGGCGTTGCTATTATACCATACCAAGAACTATCAGGGAACTATAACTCGTCGCTTTCGCAAATTATAATCCCGTGTATTATACCATACCAAGAACTATCAGGGAACTATAACAGATACAACAGCCACCATATTTTTGATAATATTATACCATACCAAGAACTATCAGGGAACTATAACGTGCTAAGCGTGCTTGGCGATAACTACAAGATTATACCATACCAAGAACTATCAGGGAACTATAACGGGTTACAGCCACTTGAAACAATGGGCAAGATTATACCATACCAAGAACTATCAGGGAACTATAACACGAAAAATGTTTTCAAGGTACAGACCGTGGATTATACCATACCAAGAACTATCAGGGAACTATAACACAGCATCTTCACTCCCCTCTTCGTCAACCATTATACCATACCAAGAACTATCAGGGAACTATAACCAGAATGACGCAACTGACGGAAGATGCCGAATTATACCATACCAAGAACTATCAGGGAACTATAACACAAAAATGGTGGGAGATTAACCGCTTTATATTATACCATACCAAGAACTATCAGGGAACTATAACTTGGCATTGCCGTTCCATTCCCCTGTTGTTATTATACCATACCAAGAACTATCAGGGAACTATAACTGGTGTAATGCAACCGACAAGCCCTGCATAATTATACCATACCAAGAACTATCAGGGAACTATAACTTTATCAACAGGTGGCAGACAAAGCGGCAGATTATACCATACCAAGAACTATCAGGGAACTATAACTCAAGAATAATTAGTATCGGCATAGCCAAAATTATACCATACCAAGAACTATCAGGGAACTATAACATTGCTTGATGCCCTCGGCAGTGCCATTAAATTATACCATACCAAGAACTATCAGGGAACTATAACATGAGCGCCGTACCCCTATCGGAATCAGTAATTATACCATACCAAGAACTATCAGGGAACTATAACTGCTTGACTGCATCGGGCTTGACGAGCTGCATTATACCATACCAAGAACTATCAGGGAACTATAACAAAGCACAAGTGCGGAAGATGAAAGCATTGATTATACCATACCAAGAACTATCAGGGAACTATAACCATTCATTCTGCTCTCTCCTTTTCTTTATCATTATACCATACCAAGAACTATCAGGGAACTATAACCCACGGCTCGATAGGTCTTGTCTGCCACCGATTATACCATACCAAGAACTATCAGGGAACTATAACATGGAAATAGGCGAGCATATGAAGAAAGGCATTATACCATACCAAGAACTATCAGGGAACTATAACATCTGCCTTAGTCATTGCTTTGCACCTCCCATTATACCATACCAAGAACTATCAGGGAACTATAACGACGATTTGCAAGACTTAGCAGACGATAAAATTATACCATACCAAGAACTATCAGGGAACTATAACAAACCAAACGGTGTTAATTCACCTTTTTTCATTATACCATACCAAGAACTATCAGGGAACTATAACATTGCCCGTGGGGTTGGGTGTCATATCCCGATTATACCATACCAAGAACTATCAGGGAACTATAACCTTTTGTATGTTGATGATATTATTGAGGACATTATACCATACCAAGAACTATCAGGGAACTATAACTCCAAAATAATTAGTATCGGCATCGCTAAAATTATACCATACCAAGAACTATCAGGGAACTATAACGTTTCAAACCGTTACAGTTTGTCACGGTTTATTATACCATACCAAGAACTATCAGGGAACTATAACGCACGCTGCCGCTATCGCTTGGGTGCAGCGTATTATACCATACCAAGAACTATCAGGGAACTATAACTGGTTTATTCACCGTGTTTTAATGCGCTATATTATACCATACCAAGAACTATCAGGGAACTATAACTGTAGAGTGGAACAGAGAACCGCAAAAGAAATTATACCATACCAAGAACTATCAGGGAACTATAACTTTGTATCGCTCTAGCGTTATTAGTGGTAAATTATACCATACCAAGAACTATCAGGGAACTATAACCAATGGTGCAAGCCTCATACGAGCCTTTATATTATACCATACCAAGAACTATCAGGGAACTATAACAGTTGCCTTGATGACATAGAAATAGTCGAAATTATACCATACCAAGAACTATCAGGGAACTATAACCCTTTCTTTGGCTGTTAAGCCGTTGGTTTAATTATACCATACCAAGAACTATCAGGGAACTATAACCTGGCAACACCATAGACCGTGAACCGCAAAATTATACCATACCAAGAACTATCAGGGAACTATAACTGCTGTTAGCATGGCGAAATGCAAAAGCGTATTATACCATACCAAGAACTATCAGGGAACTATAACGATTTAATCCTTAACGCCGCGCCAACTGTTATTATACCATACCAAGAACTATCAGGGAACTATAACATTGTGCCTGCTGTTGCCTCTACTGCCCAAATTATACCATACCAAGAACTATCAGGGAACTATAACAAGATTTGTGGACTACCGCATCAGCGGAGATTATACCATACCAAGAACTATCAGGGAACTATAACCCAGGGCACTTGGTGCAGGGCCCTCGGCAGATTATACCATACCAAGAACTATCAGGGAACTATAACCCAGAGGCTTAGCGGGTTTCATTACATATAATTATACCATACCAAGAACTATCAGGGAACTATAACATGTAGTCTCCGTTGTACCACATACCTTGGATTATACCATACCAAGAACTATCAGGGAACTATAACATGTAGCGGCTGTTACAGCACCAACATCAGATTATACCATACCAAGAA
>JAVWZM010000014.1:0-41320 GCA_036661035.1 Oscillospiraceae bacterium | reverse complement strand
GGTTCGCAGCGCAGCGGAGAACAGTCCTCTCAAAAGTTGTTTTTAGCACATCGCTAATCTTTGAGCCGCAAGGGTATCCATTTCGTCCATACAACACATTAAAAAAACGGCTTAAACATTATGTTTAAGCCGTTTTTTTTGCGCTTTTTTATTTAGTCGCACAAGGCATATAAATTTGCAACACGCGGTAATGAAACAAAATTTTCTAAAAGGATTGACGTTAATTCTTTAACAAAGTATAATGTAGTTATATAGTATTTTGCCATACAAATATACGTTTATATTTGTTTTGCGCATTAAAATAAAACGAAATGAGGCTCACTTATGAAAATTTGTGTATGTGTAGGCAGCTCGTGCCATTTAAAAGGTTCGTATAATATTATTGGCCTTGCAAAAGAAGCATTGGCTAAAAACAAGCTTGAGGACACAGTAAATTTGTCTGCCGCCTTTTGTCTTGGCAAATGTACAAATGGGGTGTCTATAAAAATTAACGATGAGATTATCACAGGCGTAAACCCTGATAATTTTGAGGAAATCTTTGATAAATATGTGCTTGGAGGCATGGAAAAATGAACAAGTTTTTGCAGTTAAAGCGCTCCAACTGCAAGAATTGTTACAAGTGCATTCGCAATTGCCCTGTTAAAAGCATTAAATTTGCCGACGGACAGGCTAATATTATATCCGACGAATGTATACTGTGTGGCAGGTGCTTTGTAGTATGCCCCCAAAACGCCAAAGAAATCCGCGATGATGTGCCGCAAATAAAAGAGCTTTTTAAAAGCGGTAAAAAAGTAATTGCCAGCGTTGCACCGTCCTTTGTGGCAGAATTTGACTTAAAAGATTTTGAAGCCCTTAGGAAAATTTTGATATCACTTGGGTTTTATGATGCGGAAGAAACCGCGATTGGTGCTACCGCTGTAAAAGAAGAATACGAAAAAATGATTGCAAGCGGCGAGTATGACGTAATCATATCTTCGTGCTGCCATAGCGTGAATTCGCTTATACAAAAATATTTTCCATCTGTTTTGCCTAATTTGGCAAAGGTGCTGTCCCCCATGCTTGCGCATTGCAAGATGATTAAAGAAAAAGAGCCTGACGCTGCCACTGTTTTTATCGGCCCTTGCATATCTAAAAAAGAAGAGGCCGATTTATACGGGTTTTGCGATATAGCCATTACTTTTGAAGAATTTGAAGCTTGGCTTGAAAGCGAGAATGTTGAAATAAAAAGCGACGTTTTACCAAACGAAAACGGTAAAATGGGGCGGTTTTTCCCTATTGCAGGTGGAATTATTAAAAGCATGCACACCGAAAATACGGATTTTAGCTATATTGCGGTTGACGGTGTAGAAGGCTGCATTAACGCAATACACGAAATAGAGGCTGGCAACTTAAAACATTGCTTTATTGAAATGAGTGCTTGCGAGGGTAGCTGTATTAACGGCCCCGGCATAAGCCACCATAATAAGGCATCTGTAAAAGGGCAAATTAAAGTAACTCAATTTGCCGGAAATGATGAGTTTGATCTCGATTTTCCTGTTACGCTTGATAAAAACATTGCTTATCTTGGCATACATAGCCAAATACCAGGCGAATCTGCCATACGCACTATTTTAAGCAAAATGGGCAAAACCACCGCCGAACAAGAGCTGAATTGTGGAAGCTGCGGATATAACACTTGCCGCGAAAAAGCAATTGCCGTGTACCAAGGCAAGGCAGACCTTTCTATGTGCTTGCCGTTCCTTAAAGAAAAAGCAGAAACATTTTCCGGATATGTGATAAATAATACACCAAATGCGATATTTGTTATGGACGAAGATTTATGCGTGCAGCAGATAAACAAAGCCGCATGTACGCTGTTTAATTTAACGTCTGCAAGTGATATTTTAGGCGCTCCTATTGTGCGCTTATTAAACCCTTCCGAATATATTACCGCCATGACAAGCGGCTCACCACACAAAGAAAAGAAACATTATCTTGCCGAATATCACAAATACGTTTCCGAAACTATTGTGTACGACCAAGAATATCGCATTGTATTCAGCATTATGCGCGATATTACCACGGAAGAAAAGCAAGAGAGTGAACGTAATGAGCTATGCTCTAAAACGGTGGAAATTACTAACGAAGTAATAGAAAAACAGATGCGTGTAGTGCAGGAAATAGCCTCACTTTTAGGCGAAACTACAGCGGAAACCAAAATCGCCCTTACGCAGCTTAAGGATACCTTGCTAAAATAACCTTTTTTCCAAAAGAAAGGCAGCTTTGAATGAATAATCTTTGGACAGATACAGGCTTTTACAGTATTAATAAAAAAAACGAGCAGTTATGCGGCGACCGCGTAGAGATAATAGGGCAAAATGACGACACAGTAACATTGGTATTGGCAGATGGGCTTGGCAGCGGAGTGAAGGCAAATATTCTTTCTACTCTTACAAGTAAAATTATCTGCACTATGATGGCAAACAATATGCCTATAGAAGAATGTGTAGATACCATTGCTAAAACCTTGCCTGTGTGCAATGTGCGCAATATCGCCTATTCTACATTTACCATTATCCGCATTACAGACAACACCTATGCCGAAATAATTCAATTTGACAATCCCGCAGTAATTTTGCTGCGCAACGGAAAGCACTATGACTACCCTGTAATAAGCCGCGTAATTTCGGGGAAAACAGTTCTGGAAAGTAAGATAGCTTTACAGCTTAACGATTTGTTTATTGCCATGAGCGACGGTGCTATTTATGCAGGCGTCGGCAAAACATTGAATTTTGGCTGGCAGCGCGATAATATAATAGATTACGCCGAAAGCTTTTACGACAATACTATGTCGGCAAAAATGGTATCGTCTATGATAGTTGACGAATGTAACCGTCTATATGAGGGCGAGCCTGGAGATGACACCACCGTAGCCACTGTGCGTATACGCGAACGCAAACCGGTAAACTTGATGATAGGGCCACCTGCCGATCCTGCCGATTGCAACAAAATGATGGCATTGTTTTTTTCCAAAAACGGCAAGCGCATAGTTTGCGGCGGTACTACATCTAAAATAGCTGCCGATTATCTTGGCCAGCCTATAAACGCGTCGCTTGATTACAACGGAGATTGCGATATTCCCCCTATTGCTTTTGTTAAAGGGATAGATTTAGTAACCGAAGGTGTGCTTACTATCAGCCGAGTAGTTGAATATGCAAATGCTTATTTAGACGGCTCAGATTTAAGCAATGTATGGAGTACGCAAAAAGACGGTGCATCACAGATAGCGCAATACTTGTTTGAATATGCCACTGATATCAACTTTTTTGTTGGTAAGGCTATTAATCCGGCGCATCAAAACCCCGATTTGCCGATTACCTTTGGCATTAAAATCCGCCTTGTAGAGGAGCTTACAAAGTCCCTTGAACAAATGGGTAAAATGATAAAGGTAAGCTATTTTTAATGGCTCTTTATCAAATGTTGGGGTATCGCCCATAAAAGGCTTCTTATCAAATGTTGGGGTAGCTACCCATAAAATATGAATCGCGCCAAGGTGTTCTGCACAAGAATACCTTGGCTATTTTTAACCGCTTATTTGTAGGCCATAAGCAAAACTCAATATCGTCATTTTTTCATTATTTTGCAATAAAGCAGCATTTAAAATCCCCGAACATAATTGGTTCGGGGATTTTTCACACTTTTAAGATTTTGCCATATACTGATAATAGCCAATAAAATTTAATCGAAAACTTAAAATTGAAACGGAGGATTTATTTATGTCTATGCCAGTAATTGCAATGCCCTGTAATCCTGTAAGCATGTGCCAAGCCATCACAGACCTTATCGAATCTATTGCCCTTGAAGAAACCGCAATAAGCCATATTTTGAATGCCGAGGGTGAAAAGCTACAACGTGCTATTGCAATGGAGGATATAACCCTGTGCCAATTGCTAGAGGTAAATGCCGACGTTGCAAACATGGTAATGAACATCAACGAGCTTGAAAACACGCTAAAAGATAAGCTGGAGTTCATTTCCAATAACCTATACTATCCGTCTAAGGAATGTGGGTGCTGCTAAGCTTGATGCTTTGCTTTAATATCCATAAGGTTTTAGAGCAAAAACTATAAAAAGCAAAATAAAACACTTTTGAAAAAGGCTAATGCAGCTATTTTCAAAAGTGCTTTTATTATATTAACATATACGATATTTTACTGTGCCGCTTAATAACACAGCTTTGAAATTGGCGATTAATTGGCAGAGCCAAGATACGCTTTGCGCACTTCGGGGTTATTGGCAAGCTGCGTTGCATCACCTGACATTACAATATTACCTGTTTCCAGCACATATGCGCGGTTTGCTATTTCAAGAGCCATTTTAGCGTTTTGCTCTACTAAAAGTACAGTAACGCCACTTTGGTTTACATCGCGAATAATGCTGAATATTTCCTGTACTAATAACGGGGAAAGCCCCATGGAAGGCTCATCTAAAAGAAGCATGGTTGGGTTGCACATAAGCGCGCGGCCTATGGCAAGCATCTGCTGCTCTCCGCCCGAAAGCGTGCCTGCTATCTGGTTGCGCCTTTCTTTAAGGCGAGGCAAACGCTCGAAAATCTTTTCGTAATCGTCTTCAAGATCCTCGCCCGATTCCTTGCGGATAAAGGCACCCATTTCCAAGTTTTCCTGCACTGTCATTTTAGTGAAAATGCGTCTGCCTTCCGGCACTTGGGCAAGACCAAGGCTGATTATTTTATGTGCATCTATAGTAACAAGGTTATTGCCGCAAAAGCTTATATCCCCGCTTTTGGGCTTTACAAGGCCACTAATTGAATGTAATGTAGTTGTTTTACCTGCGCCGTTCGCGCCTATAAGCGTGACAATTTCGCCTTTGTTTACCTCGAAGCTGATATCTTTTATCGCGTGAATAGAGCCATAAAACACCTCAAGATTTTTCACTGTAAGCATTTGTTCCATTCTTCTATTCCCCTCCCAGATACGCCGCAATAACCTTTGGATTATTGCGTATGTCGTCGGCGCTGCCCTCTGCTATTACTCTGCCGTAATCCAGCACCACTATATGCTCGCAGATGCCCATAACAAAGTTCATGTCGTGTTCTATAAGCAAAATGGAAATATGAAATTTATCGCGAATTAGCTTGATAGTGTTCATTAGCTCCATTGTTTCCGTGGGGTTCATGCCGGCAGCAGGCTCATCTAGCAATAACACCCTTGGAGATGTTGCCAAGGCGCGCGCTATTTCCAGCTTGCGCTGAGCGCCATAAGGAAGATTTTTAGCTAAATCGTATGCATGCCCGTCTAAACTAAACACATTTAAAAGGTCGTGAGCGCGCTTTGACACGGCTCTTTCTTCTTTGCGAAAAGCAGGTGTGCGTAAAATGCCTTGCAGCACCGAATATTTCATTTGGCTATTCATGGCTATTTTAACATTATCTAAAACAGTGCAGTCTTTAAAAAGGCGAATGTTTTGGAAGGTACGAGCAATGCCGTTTTGTGTGATTTGATATGTTTTTTTACCGACAATATCGTTGCCGTCAAGCTCTATTTGCCCTTCTGTTGGCACATATACATCTGTAAGCAAGTTAAAAACAGTTGTTTTTCCTGCTCCGTTAGGGCCAATCAATCCTACAATTTGTTCTTGATTTATAACAAAATGTACGCCTTCAAGGGCGCGCAGACCGCCAAAGGTTATGCCGAGATTTCGAGTTTCAAGTACAGACGCCATCTTTACGCCTCCTTTCCATCTTCGCTGTTTTGAGGCTTTTCAGCTTTTTTGCTTTTGCGTTTATCAAAGATTTTCTCTACAAATTTACGCAAGGATATTTCGTATTGTCCCATTAAGCCTGTTGGGCGGAAAAGCATTACAATAATAAGTATTATAGAATATGCAAGCATGCGATAATCGGAAAATTCTCGCAGTAATTCCGGTAAAATAGTAAGCACTGTTGCCGATATTACAGAGCCTGTGATAGAGCCCATGCCGCCCAAAACCACCATTACAAGTATTTCTACTGAATAGTTGAAGTTGAACTTTGCCGGTGCCAAAACGCCGATATGATGTGCATATAGCCCACCTGCTACACCTGCAAAAAACGCAGCTAAGATAAAAGCCAAAAGCTTATAATAAGTGGTATTTATACCAGATGCCTCGGCGGCGATTTCGTCCTCACGAATGGCTATAACCGCGCGTCCGTGGCGCGAGCGTATAAACGAATAAATTACATACACGGTAATAACCGCGAGAAAAAATACATACGAAAATTTTACAAGGTCGTTATTGCCTTTGCCGCGCTCCACAAATGTTGGTATGCCGCGCAAGCCTTTTGCACCGCCTGTAAAGTCGAACGCCAAAATAAGCACACGTATAATTTCGCCAAAGCCCAAGGTGATAATGGCCAGATAATCTCCGCGCAAGCGCAGAGCCGGTATGCCTATTATTACGCTGAATACAGCCGCAACCAACCCACCCAGTAAAAGCCCTATTGGTAGCGCAATGGCGTTTGGCAGCCCCGAATACATGCTGAATAGCGCCGCTGAATACGCACCCACGCTCATAAATCCGGCATGTCCCAAAACAAGCTGACCTAAAAATCCACTTGCGAGGTTAAGGCTGACGGTTAAGATAATATTTATAAACACCATGGTAATGATGCCTGAAAGATATCTATTGAAAATTCCTGCGGATATCAGATAAAACAATACACCGTACAAAGCAATTACAAGTACGAAGTTGGCGATATAGGAAAGTTTTTTATTTTTCGACATTTTATTTTCCCCCTATACCTTTTCTTTAACGTTTTTGCCAAGTAAACCAGTTGGCTTAACGAGCAAAACAATTATTAAAATGCCAAACACAACAGCATCGGTAATCTGAGAGCCACCAAGTGCTTTTGTAAGGCTTTCGGCAATGGCTATCATATATCCGCCAATCATTGCGCCGGGTATACTGCCAATGCCGCCGAGAACAGCCGCAACAAAAGCCTTAAGCCCAAGCATGCCGCCCATAAACGGCGTAATTTGCGCATATGCGCCACAATATAACACAGCACCTACAGCCGCAAGAGCCGAACCGATGGCAAAGGTAAAAGCAATAGTGTTTTTAGGGTTAATGCCCATTAGCTGTGCCGCACCTGCATCTTCGCTGGTGGCGCGCATTGCTTTTCCCATTTTTGTCTTTTTTACTAGCAGCTGAAGCGCAATCATCAATATTACAGACACGCCTACTGTTATTACAGTAACACTGCTCACCTGCAAATCTCCGATAAAAATCGGGAATGATGGCAATACATTCGGAATGGATTTTCCGGAGGACGAAAAAAGCAATTGAAATAGATTTTGCAAAAATATGCTAACGCCAATTGCTGTAATAAGTAGCGAAATGCGCGGTGCTCCAATATCCAAAAGGCGTTGATATGCCACTTTTTCTATAAATACGCCAAAAAGCGCACAAGCTGCAACAGCAATCAGTGCGGCTGCCCACAGCGGCATACCCATTGTAATGAAAAAAACAAAAGTTACATAACTGCCCACCATTATAATATCACCGTGGGCAAAATTTATCAGCTGCACAATGCCATACACCATGCTGTACCCCAGTGCCATCAGCGCATAAATGCTACCAAGACCAAGGCCATTGATTATTTGAGATAAAAATTCCATTCTAACACCATCCCGCGCTTATTATATATCCCATATAGCCCAAAAAGAGGGTGATGAAATCATCCCCCTCTTATGGGCAATAGAATATTGTAAATATTAATTACTTCTCGTAATTTTCTACGTACTTATATGCTCCGCCTTTTACACTCATGATAACCGAAGATTTAATAGGATTGCGGTTTTCATCAAATGTGATATTACCTGTAAGGCCGACATAATCTGTAGCATTTAAAGCGTCGATAATTGCAGCGGCATCTGCGCTGCCTGCTTTTTCGATTGCCTTTGCCATGATCTGCATTGCATCGTAGCCCAAAACAGAAAACATGTTCGGATCTGTGTTGTTTGTTTCTTTATATGTTTTAATAAATTTTTGCAGTGCTTCGTCGGTGCTTTCAGCTGAATACTGGCTGCAGAAAAGCCCACCCTCAAGCACACTGGCATCAAAGTTTGCATCGGATAAAACGCCGTCCCAGCCGTCAACACCCATTAGCTGTGATGTGATACCTACTTCTTTTGCCTGTGCGGCAATAATGCGAAGAGGTTCGGCATAAACAGGCATCATAAGTACATCTGGGTTTTTGCCTTTAATGGTAGTAAGCTGGCTTTTGAAATCCACGTCGCCGGTTTGAAATTTTTCTTGTGTAACGATGGTAATGCCATCTGCTTCTGCGGCTTTTACAAAGGCAGCCGCTACACCGGAAGAATAGTCGTCTGCTGCGTTATAAAGCACGGCAGCTGTTTTTGCTTTAAGCTTTTGGCTTGCGTATGCTGCCATTAATTCGCCTTGGAACGGATCTGTAAAGCAGGCGCGGAAAACGTTCTCGCCCGTTGTTGTTACAGCCTCGGCTGTTGCTGTACCTGTGATAAGTGGAATACCGTCTTGCAACGACTGCTGTGCAACGGCAAGAGTTGCGCCTGAGGTAACGTCGCCGACAATGGCAACAACTTTATCGTCTTGAACAAGCTTATTGTAAGCATTTACAGCTTCTGTGGCGTCGCCTTTTTCGTCGTATACCACACACTCAATTTGCTTGCCGCCAATGCCGCCTGCGGCGTTGATATCTTTAACAGCTTGCTGAACGCCGTTATTGGTTGCTACACCATAAACGGAAACCTCGCCTGTAAGAGGAGCCAAGACGCCAATCTTTATTGTATCTCCTGTAATTGTAGTTGTGCCCTCCGCTTTAGAAGCCGGTGTGCTGCCAGTTGGTGTGCTGCCGCAAGACGCAAGCGTGAGAGCCATGCTCACCGCCAAGGTTAATGCAACAAATTTTTTCATACTCTTTTCCTCCATACGTTATTACTCATTCGCAAGACTTTATGTTGCCTAATCGAATTGTTGTTATGAATTATACATGCAATACGCATAATATTCAATGCACTTTTTTGACATACTTTACTCTAATGAAATGCAATTTTATGTAATTATCACTAAAATATATCCAATTTATTAGTTGGTTTTGACATTATTCTGTAATAATTAACATTTTGTTATCACTTTTGTAATCTTTCGAGAACTTTTTTATATCCGCCGTCGCCATATTGTATACAGCGGTTAATTCTGCTGATAGTTGCTGTGCTGATTTCTACCTTTTTTACAATCTGCTCATAGGTGTTACCATCTAAAAGCATCTGCGCCACTTCTATTCGCTGCTGCATGTCGCTTATTTCTTTCATGGTGCAAATGTCGCCAAAAAATGCATAACATTCTTCCAAATTTTGAAGTGACAATATAGCGTTAAACAAGGTATCGTTATTTCTGTTTTTAAGTGTATCTTTCATGGAAACACCTCTTTCAAGTTATTACTTTAATACTTTACCATATTAAACTAAAAAAATCAACATTATAATAAAAAAATGCGCAGTGATTTTCCACTGCGCATTTAATTATTGTTGTAAACAAATCGGCTTTTTGTAAAATGTTAGCTAAGCCAACTGCAAATATAAATTGTACCGTAAATTATTTAACTAAGCTTGCAATCTCAGCTGCAAAATCGTCTGCGCGCTTTTCTATGCCCTCGCCTTTTTCAAAGCGAACGAACTTAGTAATTTTAATTTCGCCGCCAAGCTCTTTGGCGGTGTTTTCGGTAAACTTAGCAACTGTAATGTCTTGGTCTTTAACGAAAAGCTGGTCAAGTAGGCAGTTTTCTTTATAGTATTTGCCGATTTTGCCTTCAACCATTTTAACTTTAACTTGCTCAGGTTTAACCTTTTTGGTTTCCAATTCTTCGTTCTCAATTTGAGCCAAAAGAATTTTCTTTTCTTCTTCAATTACTTCAGCCGGCACTTCTGCCTCGCATAGGTAAGAAGGATTAGCAGCTGCAATTTGCATTGCTACGTCTTTGCCGTATGCTGTAAACTCAGGTTTTGCGGCAACTTCGTCTGATGTGGCAAATTCTACAAGAACGCCATGTGTGCCGCCGCCGTGTACGTATGCGGCGCAAACGCCCTCAAAACGTGCAAAACGACGAATTTTAATATTCTCGCCGATAACAAGAACTTTTTCCTGCAAAGCGTCTGCTACTGTAGCACCGTCCATTTTGCAAAGAAGTAATGCATCAACGTCTGCCGGATTTTCCGCTAAAATAACATTAGCTACGTTTTTAACAAAAGCTTGGAAAGACTCGTTTTTGGCAACGAAATCTGTTTCTGCGTTTACTTCTACTACAACGCCAAGCTTTTTAGCAATATCAGATGCGGCATAAACCACACCTTCAGCTGCAATGCGTCCGGATTTTTTAGCAACGGCTGCAAGGCCTTTTTCGCGCAAGTATTCAACGGCTTGTTCCATATTGCCATCTGAGTCTGTGAGAGCTTTCTTGCAGTCCATCATACCGCAGCCTGTACGCTCACGAAGGTTTTTTACGTCTAAAGCTGTAAATGCCATTTATATATTCCCCTTTAAAATTAATTGTAAAGATTATTGAGCTTCTGCAACCTCAGCCTCTGCGACTACTTCGTCTTGCTCGCCCTGACGGCCCTCTAGCACTGCATCTGCCATTGCGCCTGCAATAAGCTTTACAGCACGGATAGCGTCGTCGTTGCCCGGGATAACATAGTCTATTTCGTCCGGATCGCAGTTTGTGTCAACAATAGCCACAATGGGAATGTTTAGCTTGATAGCCTCGGCAACGGCGATACGCTCTTTGCGAGGATCTACAATAAACATAGCTTTTGGAAGCTTGTTCATGTCTTTAACGCCGCCAAGGAATTTTTCCAATTTTTCGATTTCAAGCTCAAGCTTGATAACTTCTTTTTTAGGTAGCATGTCGAAAGTGCCGTCTTCGCGCATTTTCTTCAGCTGCTCCATACGGTCGATACGATGACGAATTGTACGGAAGTTTGTAAGCATACCGCCAAGCCAACGAGCATTTACAAAATGCATACCGCAACGCTCTGCCTCTTCCTTAACGGAATCTTGAGCCTGCTTTTTGGTGCCTACAAATAAAATGCTGCCGCCCTCTGCGGAAATGTCGCGTACGAAGTTGTAAGCCTCGTCCAATTTTTTAACGGTTTTCTGCAAATCGATAATGTAGATGCCGTTACGCTCTGTAAAGATGTAGCGAGCCATTTTAGGGTTCCAGCGTCTTGTCTGGTGACCAAAGTGTACGCCTGCCTCGAGAAGTTGTTTCATAGATACTACTGCCATAATAATTTCCTCCTAATATTTGTTTAATCCTCCGCATTGCATGCATGTAAAAGCCACCCATTGGGGCACAGGCCAACAAAGCAATGCGTGTGTATTGCCGTACAAGTATATCATACAGCCCGATACATTGCAAGTATATTTTTATAAATAATCATATAAAACTTTTAAGCGGGATATATTTTGTATAATTATTTCAAAAACCATTTGTCAACTGAAATTCTCTTTGTCTGCCATTAGTAATGCTACGCGCAATACTCTTGCATCTTCTACAGGCACACCGCCGTTTTTTGCAAGCACTGTAAGCAATAGCTCCGGATTAATGTTTAATACATTTCCTGCCGGCAACAACAAAACAGCAGTATTGCCCCTTAGCTCTATGCTATTGATATGCTCTTTTAAATCTATTGTTTTTACGCCGCGCTTTGTTTTTTTCTCTATAGGTGCGCTGTCGCTTTCGTTATAAATATTTATCGCATTTTGCACACTCTCTATATTTTCGTCGCTCCATGATATTTTATATTTAGCAAAAGCTATTTTATCCGCAGGCATATTTGCCTTTTCTATTTTAAGCACTTGCATGCCGCTTGGCATCACCTTTGAAAGCTCTGTTTTCGCCTTTTCAAAGTCGAAATTTTCCGCCTCTGTTTTGAAATCCATGGACTCTACCATGCTTTCATGTCCTAAAGCCAATGGTGCCGCAAATGTAAGGTATAAATGCGGATTAAAACCAAGGGAATACCATGCGGGTATGCGCGAGCATTTTATAGCACGCCCCATAACACGCTGTAAATCCAAAAGCGAGATGTACGCCGCCTCGTTTACTTTTGTAAACCATACTCTAACTGTAATCAAAGCATGCACCCCCCAATAGCTTATTTGCGCCGCATGCGCTGCATTTACGATTACATGGTGGAGTAACCGCCGCAGTAATCGCCTTTTGATATTCGGCTTTTAAGAAATCTTGGCTTACACCGTAATCTAAATGGCTCCATGGGGTTACTTCGTCTAAAGGTATGGCACGATAGGCATAAAACGCTGTGTCTACGCCTAAATCTTCAAAGGTTTTTATCCATGTATCGTATTTAAAGTTTTCGCTCCAGCTATCAAAAAAGCAGCCGCGGCGATATGCCTCTACCAAAACCTTGGATAAACGCCTGTCCCCTTTTGCAAATACAGCCTCTAAAAAGCTGGTTGTGCTGTCGTGATAGCTCACGCTGATTTTACGGCTTTTTACACTTTGCAATAAATGCTTTTGCTTTTCGCGCAATACGTCCTGCGTGTCTTGAGGCACATATTGAAAAGGCGTCATGGGCTTTGGTACAAAGCACGCCACGCTTATTGATACCTGCACGCCCTTGCCACGGGGCTTATTCGGATTTTGGTAATATAAATCCACCACTCGCTGTGCGGTTTCGGCAATACCCTCAATATCCTCCAAGGTTTCCGTGGGCAGACCAAGCATAAAATAAAGCTTTACCGAGGTATATCCAGAGGCAAAAGCAATGGAGCATGTGCGCTCTATTTCGGCATCGCTTACGTTTTTGTTTATTACATCGCGCAAACGCTGCGTGCCGGCTTCCGGCGCAAAGGTAAGCCCGCTTTTGCGCACTTTTGATATTTTATTAAGCAAGCTGCTTGAAAAATTATCAACACGCAAGGACGGCAAGGATATATTTACATGCTCACTTTGCGTCCATGAAAGCAAATTATCCAAAAGCGGCTCTAAATGGCTATGGTCGCTTGTGGAAAGCGAAGTTAGCGATATTTCCTCGTAGCCTGTATTGGCGCACAAATCTCTACCTGCCTCGCTTAGCATGTCAGCATTGCGCTCGCGCATGGGGCGGTATATAAAGCCCGCTTGGCAAAAGCGACAGCCGCGCACGCAGCCGCGCAAAACCTCTACCTGCGCACGATCATGCACTGCGCCTATCATAGGCACAACAAAATGTGTAGGTAAAGGCTGTTTATTCATGTCCTTGATAATTGCTTTATGCACTGTTTCAGGTGCGCCATGTGTGGCGGTGATGCTTTGCACAGTGCCGTCTTGATTATATTCAAGGTTATAAAAAGCCGGAATATATACGCCTTCTATATTATATAAGCGTTCTAATGTTTGGGTTTTGCTAAGCCCTGCTTTTTTACATTCTATCACAGTGTTGCACACATCTGCCAGCTGCACTTCGCCCTCTCCTAGCATCATAAGGTCGAAGAAATCCGCAATAGGTTCTGCATTGCACACGCAAGGGCCGCCTGCAACTATCAATGGGAAATCCCACCCGTCGCCGCGCTCGCTTGCATAAAATGGTATGTGCGCCATGTCTAACATTGCAAGGATATTGGTGTATGAAAGCTCATATTGGAGCGTAAAACCAACCATGTCAAAGCAAGAAAGCTCGTCCTTGCTTTCAAGAGCATATAGAGGAATATTGCGTTCCTCCATTTCTTTTTTCATGTCAAGCCACGGCATAAACGCACGCTCGCACCAAATGTTTGGATAGCTGTTTAATATTTCGTACAAAATTTTCATGCCTAAAAAAGACATGCCTACTTCGTATGTGTCCGGAAAGCAAAACGCAAATCGCAAATCTAAATCCGCTTTATCCTTAAAAACGCAGCCCTGCTCGCCCGCTGTGTATCTGCCGGGCTTTTGCACCATGGCAAGCGCGGCCTTTAATTTTTCGTCCATATTGTGTCCTTTCCCAGTGGCACATTTGTGTACCTTCAGATAAACCGCATTATTGTTTAGTTGCGGCTGTATATATTCTACAATATTTACGCTTTAATTGCAATTTTAAATATTATTTTATTCGTTTAATTCACAAAAAAGTAAATATACAGGCGCCAAAACAATTGCAATTCTTGCCATTTGTGAAAGTGGTTTTGTAAAAAAGATTATGGCGCAAAGCACAATAATTATCGCAATTGCGTATTTTTGCGCCTTGTAAAGTTTACTTACTTTACATTGATTAATATTGTTTTTAATAAGGCGAGAGCCGTCTAGCACGCCAAACGGCAATAGGTTGTATGCGCCGATGCAAATGTTTACAGCCATAAAAAAATAAAGGTTGTATGACGCATGACGTATAAGCATTATATACGTAATTAATGCGATTATAATATTAGTTAAAGGGCCTAAAATAATTATTATATTTTCTTGATACAGCGGTAAAAGATAGCTTTGGCTCATAGAAATGCCGCCTGCGGATATTTTAATGTGCGGTAATTTATGAGTGAAAATATAATATGCCAAAATATGCCCTGCCTCGTGCATTACAGATGCCACTAGCACCATGCGTAATAAACCGCTATTGTCAAAAATCAGCCCTACAAAAAGACATGTTAACGTTAAAATATAATTACTGCTCATAACCTATCCAAAACTATTGCATATACGGGGTTTACACTTTTATCGTTTAAAATAATTTCAAAATGCAAGTGCGAGCCTGTAGAAAGCCCTGTACTGCCCACTGTGCCAATTACTTCGGCACGCTTTATGATAGCATTTTCTTTAATTTTTATTTTATCAAGATGTTGATAAAGCGTTTTTAGCTCGTTTGAGTGTTTTATTATTATAAAATTTCCTCGAATTTTATCTTTCCCTATTTTTTCTGCCACACCTGTAAACGACGCATACACTCCACTGCCCTTTTCCGCCGCTATGTCTATGCCTGTGTGAAAATCTCTTTTATGGGTTATTGGATTTTTGCGAAATCCAAAGCTTGAAGTTTGCTTGCCATTGGCAGGGCAAAAAGGCTTATCTGTTAATTGATACCGCAAAGATGACGCGTTATCGGGAATTGTGTTGCCTTTAACTGCTTGGGCGCCTCCTTGTGAATTTGGCGTATCTAATTTGCTGAATATTCGGCTTACTTCGGCTCTGATGTCGCTTATTGCGGCATTGGCAAAGCGAATAAGTTCCGTTTGCCCCGATAAATCCACACCATTATTCATTATTGCTTTGTACTCGGTTTTTATACTTAAAAAAAGTTCGGTTGAAAAAGAACGTATTAGCAGAACAAATAGTATTATCGCTACGCATAAAAATATTTGTATCAGCAATATTCCCTCGCTTTGCCTTTCTTGCTGCCCTGCTACAATATTTTGTTTTATATTCGCTTTTTCCCCTTCGGTTTTTGCGCCGATTGGGTTTTCGTTTTCCCACATTGGCATACATTCAGCTCCTTTATTTTATTACACTTCTATATATATTTTATGTTGTGTATAAAGAAAAAAAGAACATGTTTTGAATTAACAAAACATGTTCTTTGCTAAATTATTTTTAATTTATTTTGTATGAAAAAACGATTTCAGCTTTGCAAATATCGTAATGCGCTTTGGCTTAACTGTCTTCGCCTGTTCCGGCATGATTATATTCCATGCGTTTTTCAGTACATCATACATCATGGTCTGGCTGTCGATAGGTTTTTCGTTATCTTGCAGCTTAATTTTTACATAAGTACCGTCAGTTTGCATTTCGCGCGAATTTACCGTGTCGTGCCACTGTAAATCCAAGTACCTGTATAAATTTTCAGCCAATACCTTATCTTTAATTCGCACGCCCACTTCCACACGTCGCTCTGTGTTTCTGGTTAAAAAATCTCCCGACGCGATATATACACGCAAGCGGTCGCCCTTGCCAAAGGCATACACACGGCTATGTTCTAAATATCTGCCTACTATGCTGTGAATATGCACATTTTCGGTATATCCCTTAACGCCGGCTTTTATACAGCAAATTCCGCGTACAAGCATATTTACAGGCACATTTGCACATGATGCATCGCTAATCCTTTCAATGATTTCTTTATCACTTATTGAATTGCATTTAAAAGTAATCAATGCGTCTTCGCCGCGCTCTTTTGCGGCTATTTCGGCATATATTTCTTCTATTAGCACGCTTTTAAAGCATAATGGCGCTACAATAAGGGTTTGCGTATGCTGAGTAAGACGTTCCATTGCCAAGTTATTGAAAACAGTAGCCACTTCTTCGCCCGTTTGTGCATCTGAGGTAATTAAAGAAAGGTCTGTATATTGCTCGGAGGTTTTTTCGTTGTAATTACCTGTACCAATTTGCGTTAAGTATTCATACTTTCCTTTTTTCATGCTTGTAATCAAAGTAAGCTTTGAATGTACTTTAAAATCCGCAAAGCCATATATAACGGTACAGCCTGCGTTTTCAAGTTGCTTTGACCAATCTATATTATTTTGCTCGTCAAAACGCGCACGTAGCTCCACTATTGTTACTACTTCTTTGCCGTTTTCTGCCGCCGCAATAAGCGCCTCTATTATTTTAGATTCTCGCGCTACACGATATAAGGTCATTTTAATAGAAATAACGTCCGGATCGTTAGCTGCATCATTTAGCATTTTGATAAATGGACGCATGCTCTGATACGGATAAAATATAAGAACATCACGTTTTTTAGCTGTTGCCGCCAAAGAAAACTCCGCAGGTGGCAGCATGGGCTTACGCACAGGATATAAATATGATGAGTTTTCTTCTTTAGAAAGACGTGCCGCTATGCGAAAGCCTACGCTTAAATCTAACGGGCTATATTGTTCAAACACTTGGTTTGGCGGCAAAAACAGCTTGCTGCATAAGAACTGTACTATTTCCTGCGGTGCATCTTGGTTTGTTTGCAAGCGCACTGCCGCAAGCTTTCTGCGCTTTTTTAATAGCTCGCTCATTACCACGCGATAGTCTATGTCGTGGTCGAACATACCCTCGTCTACTGTGATATCGGCATTTCTCGTAAGCCTAAATACGCACCTGCACTGCACAGTGCCTTTGCCAAAAACCTGCTCGGCAAAATACATGATTAAGTTTTCCACAAAGGTAAAATAAATTTTCCCGTCATCGGCTTTAATATAAACAATGCGTTCGAACTGGTTGCTTATAGGGATTAAGCCAAAGGACGGTGCAGTGTCGTCTTTACATTTAATAAACGCACCTACGTATGTTTCTTGATTACGCAAAAACGGAAACGGGTGGCGTTTATCTATTATTTGCGGCGAGAGCACAGGCGATAATTCATTGATAAAATATTTTTTTAAATTGCGTTCGATGTCTTTATCAAGCTTTGAATAATTAATTTTGTAAAGGCCTAAAGGCTCCAAGCTTTCAATAAGCTTTGTAAATATTTTGTCGCAATGCTGCTGCATTTGTGTGGCAACAGGCATAATTGCGCTTAGCTGTTCCGCCGCTGTAAGCCCTGTTTTGTTTTCGGTTTCGTCTTTTTTAAGCAAAGTTCTATCATATAAAGAGCCTACTCTTATCATGAAAAATTCATCAAGATTGCTTGCGTAGATAGACGCAAACTTAAATTGCTCTGCTAAAGGAACATTTTTATCCTTGGCTAAATCTAACACTCGGCGGTTAAATTCCAGCCAGCTTAGCTCCCTATTGATAAAAATTTCTTTTTCGTTTTTATTGCTCACTCAAATTCATCCCACTTTCGATTAAGCTCTTTCGGTACAGATTTTACTTTTAATTTGCAAAAATAATTTTTCGTTTATGCCCTCTACCTTCAGTAAATCGTCCACGTTTTTATAATCTCCGTTTTGCATTCTGTATTCCACAATAGCGCTCGATTTTGCCTTACCAATACCGCGTAAAACACAAAGCTCCTCTGCGCACGCGGTATTGATATTAATTAAATCCTGTTTATCGATATAAAATTGCTCTGCGCTTGCCGGTATATAGCTTGCTATGATTGGTGGGTGCAAGAGAATGAGCGACACTGACATGATGATGACAAAAAGTATAAAAACAGCTTTAAATTTTTGCGTATCTGAAAGCTTGCGGTGCATAAGCTTCACCCTTTAGCGTGCTAAAATATCCTTGGATTTTTGCACAATATTTGCGGCATTCAAACCATAAACTTCTAAAAGCTCCGTGGCAGGTCCGGACTGTCCAAACACGTCCATAACCGCTACAGGTAAAACCTTGCATGGTGTTTCTTGGCTTGTTACCTCGCATACTGCGCTATATAAACCGCCTATAACATTGTGCTCCTCCGCCGTAACTATGCCGCCTGTTTCGGTGGCTGCGCGGATAATCGCCTCGCGGTCTATAGGTTTAATGGTGTGCATATTGATAACTCGCGCGGAAATACCCTCGTTATTCAAAATTTCTGCCGCTTGTAAAGCGCGCTCTACAAGTAGGCCTGTAGCGATAATTGTAATGTCTTTACCCTCGCGCAATTGTACTGATTTGCCTATTTCAAACTTATAGCTTGCTTCATCGTACAATACCGGAACGCCAAGTCGACCAAAGCGCAGATAAACAGGGCCATAATATGCGGTGGCGGCATGCACTGCGGCTCTTGCCTCTACATCGTCCGCCGGATTAATGATAACCATACCCGGAATTGTGCGCATCAATGCGATATCTTCGTTGCACTGGTGCGATGCGCCGTCTTCGCCCACTGAAATACCGGCATGCGTCGCGCCAATTTTTACATTTAGATGTGGATATCCTATAGAATTGCGCACTTGCTCAAAGGCTCTGCCTGCTGCAAACATTGCAAAGCTTGACGCAAACGGTATCATGCCTGCCGCCGCCATGCCTGCCGCAATGCTCATCATATTGCCCTCAGCGATACCGCAATCAAAATGCCTTGTGGGAAATGCTTTCATAAAGGTTGCTGTTTTTGTGGAGGCGGCAAGGTCTGCGTCTAAAACCACTATTTTTTCGTTTTCTTTGCCAAGTTCCACTAGCGCGTTTCCGTAGCTTTCACGGGTTGCAATTCTTTTTACTTCTGACATAAGCCTAGCCCTCCCATTCTTCGGCGGCAGCTTTAAGCTCTGCCATTGCCTGTGCAAATTGCTCGTCACTTGGCGCATTGCCATGCCATGCGGCATTGTTTTCCATAAAAGATACGCCTTTGCCTTTTACGGATTTTTGAATAATTACAACAGGCTTGCCGCTAAGTGATTTTGCTTTTGTGAATGCGGCATCAAGCTGCGACATATCGTGGGCGTTATCTACGCAGATAACATGCCAATTAAAAGCCTTAAATTTTTCATCAATAGGATAAGGCGAGCAAACATCGCTTATTTTCCCGTCTATTTGCAGATTGTTGTTATCCACTATTGCAATTAGATTATCAAGGTTTTTATGAGCGGCAAACATTGCCGCCTCCCATACTTGGCCTTCTTCAAGCTCTCCGTCCCCAAGCACGGCAAAAACGCGATAGCTTTTGTGCATAGCTTTAGCTGCAAGTGCCATGCCGCAAGCAGCAGAAATACCTTGGCCTAAAGAGCCTGTACTCATGTCTACTCCGGGTACATGCTTCATATCGGGGTGTCCTTGCAAAAGCCCACCAACATGGCGAAAATTTAATAGCTCCTCTTTAGGAAAAAAGCCTTTTTCTGCCAATGTAGCGTATAATGCAGGACTTGCATGCCCTTTAGACAGCACAAAACGATCACGATTATCATCGTGTGGGGTTTCTGCGCTAACATTCATTTCGTGAAAGTATAGGTATGCCATTAAATCCGCTATGGAAAGTGAGCCGCCCGGATGACCGGATTTTGCGCTGTGTACCGCTGTAAGCGCGCCTTGCCTGATATTATTTGCCGTTTTATACAGCATCTTTTCCTCATGTGTTTGCATAAAATCCTCCTAATTTATGAATATTGTTTTATTAGCTTGTAAAGAAATTGCCCCACACCGCCGTCTATACAAGACGCGGTAATTTCGTGCGCCGCCATCTTAACTTCAATTGGGGCGTTGCCCATGGCAACAGCGTATCCTGCTGTGTTCAAAAGCTCTATATCATTATAATAATCGCCAATTGCAAAAGTGTTTTCCATGGGGATATTCATGTGCGCTGCCAATTCTTTAAGCGCAGTGCCCTTAGTTACACCCTTTGGCATTATTTCATAATATACGTCATTGGTTTGTATAAAATATACTTCCGGATAATTCCTTGCCTCGATAAAATCTTTAATGCGTAATTGCATCTCATTGTCTGTGGCAAAAAGCACCTTTACCCAGCCGCCTTTTACGTCGTCCATTTCGCAGTTTACATACGAAAGCTTTTCATGAAAAGTGTGTCTATAGGTAAATTCGTTTGCCTGTACAACATGTATTTTACCGCTGTCGGACATTATCTCTATGCCGACATTACGGAAGTTTTTTTTGATATCCATTATTGCGCTTCGCGCCGTTGGCTTTATAAGAAGCTCTGCTTTTAATATCTTTTCGCTTGCAAAATCGTATAATATACCACCGCCATTTGTAATGCCCGGTGCTGAAACCGTTAATTTATCCATATAACGGCTTACAGATTCAACTGTTCTCCCTGTGGCAACCGTAAAATTCCCGCCAAGAGCGCAAAACAGACGTATTGTTTCGATATTGCATTGTGGTATACCTGTTTGCGGAGTTAAAAGAGTATTGTCCATGTCCGCAACTACCAATATATCCTTCAGTGATTTAATCATTTATTCATTCCTTTTGCAAGCCATTAAGAAAATCGGTAAAATATTGCGGCAATTCGCTTGTAAATTCCATGTATTTACCTGTCTTAGGGTGTATAAAGCCTAAGGTTTTTGCATGCAGACATTGGCCATTAAGCTGTGTAATAACCTTTTTGGGGCCGTATACCCCATCACCTGCCACGGCATGACCTATACTTGCCATATGCACGCGAATTTGATGAGTGCGTCCTGTTTTAAGCTGCAACGCCAAATGTGTAAAGCCGCTATAACGAGCTAATACTTCGTATGCGGTATATGCCGTTCTTGCGTGGTTTTGCGTTACCGCCATCTTTTTTCGGTCAAGCGTACTGCGCCCGATTGGCTTATCTACAAAACCGCTGTCCTCTTTAAAGCCGCCGTATACAACGGCATTATATATCCGCGTAATGCTGTGTACGCTCATTTGCTGCGATAGAGATAAATGTGTGTCGTTATCCTTAGCTACCACTAAAATGCCGCTTGTATCTTTATCTATGCGATGCACTATTCCCGGACGTATTTCGCCGTTAATGCCCGAAAGCTGACCGTCGCAATGATACATAAGTGCATTTACCAAGGTGCCGTTCCAATTGCCCACCGCAGGGTGTACCACCATGCCCTTTGGCTTATTAACCACAATAAGATATTCGTCCTCGTACACAATGTTAAGCGGAATGTTTTCGGGGATAAGTTCTACCGTCTGCGGCTCAGGCACTGATATCAAAATGGCATCTTCTGCGCAAACCTTATAGCTTTTCTGCGCACTTTTGCCGTTTACCTCAACATTGCCTTTTTCAATTAGCATCTGTGCTGCGCTGCGTGTAATGCTGCTTTGCATGGCGGCTATATATGCATCGAGGCGCATGCCTGCGCTATCGGCATCTACAACAAGATTATTAATTTTCATTATTTGCAGCCTTTGTTTTTCTCTCTTTTAATTCCTGCATAATGAAGGTAATTACAAGCAGCACCGCACCACAGGTAACAAAGCAATCTGCCACGTTAAACACAGCAAAATTTACAAAAGTGAAGTTAAAAAAATCCACCACATATCCGTTTAATATTCTGTCTATTAAGTTGCCGATACCGCCCGACAAAATAAGCACCAGCGAAATAAACTCAAGCTTATCAGATGGCTTTTTGATAATTAGATACAAGGCAAGCGCTATAAGTGCCACAGAGGTTACGCCAATAAGCAAAAATTTGTTGCCGGAAAACATGCTAAACGCCATACCGTCGTTTAATATATAATGCAAATCCATAATGCCCGGAATAAATGGCAAGGTACCTACGGGCTGTAAATAAACGGTTGCAAAATATTTGCTTATTTGATCCAGTGCCACAAGCACGCCAACCGACAAAAATGTTAATATCATCAATATATCATATCTCCTGTTTAATTTTGCAGAAATTTAATGGCAGTTTTTAAAACAGCGACGTTTATAAAACGCCGCTGTATCAATTAATTTTCTAGGATATCCGCACATCTTGCGCACAAATCGGCATGGTTTGCATGGCTGCCGATATCGTCTGTATACATCCAGCAACGCGCACATTTTTCGCCTGTAATGCGCTCTGCCTTTACACCAAGTTTTTCCATATCGCCCTTTTGCCCACCGTCGCCCTCAAGCACTTCTACTTTAGACACGATAAATAGCTGCGCAAGCGCATTTTCAAGTGGCTTTGCAAAGGCAAAAAGCTCGTCTTTACAGTATAGGCTTACCTTTGCCTCAAGGGAGGAGCCTATCACCTTTGCGGCGCGCGCTTCTTCAAGCACCTTGCGCACGTCATCACGAATAGCGATAATCTGTGTCCATTTTGCGCGGAAAGCGTCGTCCTTGGCGTACTTGCCGGCAGACGGCATTTCTTCGTACAGAATGTATTTTTTCTTTGCGTCAAATGCAGGAGAATAATCCCATATTTCCTGTGAGGTAAAAGGCAAAATTGGTGCAAACAGCTTTGTCATGCCTGTAAGGATATAATACATTACTGTTTGTGCCGCACGGCGCGCTTTTGCATTTGGCTTATTTACATAAAGCCTGTCTTTGATAACATCAAGATAGAAATTGCTCATATCCACTACGCAAAAACGATGTAGATTATGATATACCTTGTGAAAATCAAATGTATCGTAGCCGTCTTTTGCATTTGTAACAAAATCGTCAAAGGCACATAGTGCCCATGTATCCAGCTCTGTAAATTCGCTTGGATCTACCATATCGGTATCCGGATTAAAATCGCTTAAATTGCCTAGCATAAAACGTGCTGTATTGCGTATTTTGCGATATGCTTCCGACAATTGCTTTAATATTTCCTTGCTTATGCGCACGTCTACTTGATAATCTGACGAGGCAACCCAAAGCCTTACAATATCCGCACCGTATTCTTTGATGATTTCTTTTGGTTCTATGCCGTTGCCAAGGCTTTTAGACATTTTGCGCCCTTCGCCGTCTACAACCCAGCCGCAGGAAACCACGTTTTTATACGGCGCTTTTCCTGTGCATGCCACGCTTGTAAGCATAGACGATTGAAACCAGCCGCGATATTGGTCGGAGCCTTCTATATAAAGGTCGCAAGGCCACGCAAGCTCGCTGCGCTGCTGTAAAACAGCCATATGTGTAGAGCCTGAATCGAACCAAACGTCCATGATATCTTTATCTTTTTCAAACTCTTCGCCACCGCAAAATGCGCATTTTGTGCCCTTTGGCAATATTTCTTCTGCGGAATAAATATGCCAAGCATCAGACCCTTCCTTGCGGAAAAGCTCTGAAACAGCGTTTATGCTTTCGTCTGTAATATGGTATTTGCCACATTTTTTGCAATAAAATGCAGGTATAGGCAAGCCCCATGTACGCTGACGGGAAATGCACCAATCGTTGCGGTCGCGCACCATGCCTGTCATGCGATCGCGTCCCCATTCAGGCACCCATTTTACATCATTAATTGCTTTGTATACATCTTCTTTAAAGCCGTCTATGCTACAAAACCATTGTTCTGTTGCACGGAAGATGATTGGATTATGGCAACGCCAGCAATGTGGATATTGATGCACAATATGTTCAACGCCCATTAAATGGCCTGTTTCACTAAGCTGTTTTATCACAAGTGGGTTTGCGTCCCATACCAGCAAGCCTTTAAACATGCCGGCTTCTTCTGTAAGAATACCACCGTCGTCTACAGGCACTACTATAGGTAGCTCAGGATAATTGTTTACGCATACCTCAAAGTCTTCTACGCCGTGCCCGGGGGCTGTATGCACGCAGCCTGTACCTGCATCAAGGGTAACGTGGTCGCCAAGAATGATAAGAGATTTGCGTTCTAGGAACGGGTGTTGCACTTCTATGCGCTCCAGCTCGCTGCCCTTTACGCTCTCGCCCACAATTTCGTATTCTTCTATTTTGCAAGATTTTAGCGTAGCCTCAACAAGCTCTTTTGCCATAACATAATAAAGCCCGTTTATCTTAACAAAAACATAATCAAAATCTGCGCCAAGGCATACTGCCACATTGGCAGGTAATGTCCACGGTGTAGTAGTCCAAATTGCAAAACGAGTTTTGTCGGCAGGAATACCTGCTTTGGCAAGCGTTCCGTTATCCTTGCACACATCAAAGCCTACAAAGATAGAGTCGCATTTATCGTCTGAATATTCTATTTCCGCCTCGGCAAGAGCCGTGCGGTCTACAGGGCACCAGTATACAGCCTTTAAGCCTTTATAGATATACCCTTTTTTAGCCATTTCGCCAAAAATCTTAACCTGTGTTGCCTCAAATTCCGGTTTTAGTGTAAGGTACGGATTTTTATAATCGCCAATTGCGCCAAGGCGCTGAAACTGGTCTGACATTGTGTCTACAAAATTAAGCGCAAAATCCTTGCAGATTTTACGCAGCTCTAATTTTGAGATACTGCCTTTTTTATCGCCTGCTTTTTCAAGAGCCTTGCGCTCTATTGGCAAGCCGTGCGTATCGTACCCCGGTACGAACGGTGCGCAAAAGCCGTTCATGTTTTTATATCTTACAATGATATCTTTTAATATTTTATTAAGAGCTGTACCCATATGGATATTTCCGTTGGCATACGGAGGGCCGTCGTGCAAAATATAAAGGGGCTTTCCCTCATTGTTTTTGAGCATATTTTCATATAGCTCGTCCTCTGCCCATGCTTTAAGCATTTCCGGCTCTTTTAGCGGCAAGCCTGCCCGCATGCTGAATTCGGTTTTAGGCAAATTCAGAGTATTGCTGTAATCCTCACACACTTAAATCTACACTCCTCAAAGAAAATATATTTTTTATTCATTAAAATCCATGGAATCATATTGGTCAAATATAGAGCCATCTGCGCTCGCCGGTTTTTCTTCGCGCGCAAAAGGTTTTTTATTGGTATTGTCAAATGCAAAGTTTTTTGGCTCCATGCCAAGCACTGCAAACGTGCTTTGCGTAGTTTCGCGCGGGATTTCATGCTCCGCTTGAGCAAATGCGTCATTATTTATAGGTTTTGCGCCGAAAACAGGCTGAAATTGCATGGGCTTTTCCACTTGCTCCTGCTGCTGTATAGGCATTTGCGGTATTTCCTCTATATCCTGCACTTCATCAAATATGGGCTGCTGCGGAATGATATCTTCTTTTACTTCCATATTTTTGTGCGGTATATATGAAGTGACGGTTTCTTGTTCATATTCTATATTATCCGCTACGCTCTCGTTTATCGCAGCATCTTCAACAGGCTCTTGATTTTCAAGCTCTTCCTGTGTATCGTCTTCACTTGACGGCAGCTCGCTTAGCGACTGTATATGCAGCTTATAAATTGCCAAAACCTCGTTTTTAAACTTAGATATTTTGGCTTGCAGTAAAACAAATTCTTCCTCTTGCTCTGCCACTTTATCCTTTGCCTTTGTTTCTATTAAATTGGCTTTTAGATCTGCCTCTCTAACAATGGAATCGGCTTTTTGCTTTGCCTCGCGTATCACACTTTCGCCCATGCGCTGTGCATTGAGCATAGCTGTTTTAAGCATATCCTCTTCCTTGCGATATTCCTCTACCTTTTGCGCTAGTATGTACAGCTTTTTTTCTACATCTTCACGCTCTGATTGCATTTTCTCCATTTGGGCAGCAACCTGCTCTAAGTAGGCATGCACCGCTTCAGGGCGATAGCCACGCATAACTTTATCAAATTCCGCCATTGCGATATCTTCTATTGCAAACATAAAAAGCCCTCCTATTAAAATTGAATAAATTGCACAAATGTGCGGTCTTTACGGCTTTTACCGCCTATTTCCGTAAGCTTGTATTTACCGTAGCCACGCACAGTGATAACATCATCTTCGCATATATCATAATGTACAGAGTTAATTTGAATATGATTAACCTCTACAAGTGCCGAGCGCACAAACCCTTGCGCTTCACTGCGCGAAACTTTAAGCATTGCCGCTAAAATTACATCTATTCGCATAGACGCAACGCTTGCGGTAACGGGCTCTTTTTCGGATAATTGTACGGCAGTATCGGGTGCTGAGGTAGGCGTGATTGAAACTGTTTCGCGCCCTACGGTGCTAAGCTCGTTACATAAAAGCGTAATAACCGCAGGCAAGGCAAACACTACTGCCCTGTTGGCATCGGCAAGTATATCGCCCATTGCTTCTCGCCTTATTCCAAGTGACAAAAACGCGCCGAGATAATCTCGGTGCGTAAGAATACTCTTGCTATTATTTGCCTTTACCTCGGCGCACAAAATACTCGCCTTTGCACATTCGCTGTTCATGCAAAAGCACAAAATTTTGCGCTGTGCCGTGTCAAAGCCACCTGCGAAAATATAATCTTCGCAGTGATTATGCTTTAACACTGCACTTGCAATATCCTGCTGCCTATCCGATAAAAACATCGTGGCGTGCTTAGTGCCGCTATATTTTGCATCTAAGGCAAGCTTTGCAATTTGCTTTGCGAAAAGACGTTCTTCGTCGTTTACAGGCGGAATATATTCTCGCACTTAAAAGAAAACCCCATTGCTTTCAAGCTCGTCCAATAAATCGCCCATAATGTCTACATTGTATGGTGTGATGATAAACGTGCTGTTTGCAACGCGCTTAATTTGCCCATTGTTTGCATATGCAACACCTGTAAGAAAATCCACAAGACGGCGCGAAACTTCTTTATTTGTGGATTCCAAATTAAGCACAACTGTACGCTTTGCATTTAAATGGTCGGCAACAGCCGACGCATCTTCAAAACGCTCAGGTTTCACAAGCACTACCTGCAACTGCGTGGTAGCGTTAATATTAACAACCTTGTTGCGCTTTTGCGCACTTGGCTGTTCGGGAACATCGGCATCATCAGCCGGAATATAATTGTTCCGCGTATTGCTTATGAACTCCATGTCATCGTCGTCGTAATCTTCATCGTCAGGCACGCCCATGATATCCTTAAGCTTTCCAAACATACTCATATTCATTCTCCTAATTGATTTGTTATAATATTTTACAATACCTTAACATTCTTATTATCCTTGTTTTTGCTCGTAATGTCAACAAACAGTTTATTAATTTTTAAAATTTAATAAATTAATCGGTTTACATTGTTTTTCCTTCTTCTATATTTCGTCCGCCAATAATAACTTCATCATACATTTTCAGCTCATTTACGCCTTTTTCGTAGGTTAATGGTGTAAGAATATAATTTTCATCTTCAAATAAAATTTTAATCTTGCGGTATTCTGCCGTATTGCCATATTTCACATATACTCCCGGCTCTCCGTTAAGTATGCGAAGTGCGGATTTATCTAGGCGCAAGCCCTCAAAATCTCCAAAAATCGCCTGTGCCTTAGAGCCTTTAAAGGATATGATTTCCTTATTCATGTAGTCGGAGCTTATTGTGATTTTTGCCGCGTCATTTGCGGTATCTGTTTCCACTTTTTCTATCCTTGCGGGAATACGCGCATCTGAAACTTCGGGGAATTTTAGGCTTATTTCTTTTCCCTCTATAAATTTTTCTGATTGCTTTAAATTTACCGACATATAACATTTCCAGCGATAATCGTAAATTAATCTGCCCATTACATTGCTTTCGGCATCTTCCGCAATGGTCACATTAGCGGTTTTCAGTTCAAGCGGCGTTATTTCCGCAAGCTGCTGCGATGTAAATACAGGCGGCATGCTTCGCTCTGCACTTACAAAATACCCCACTCTTGGAGCGTTTACGGTTTCAAACGCCCCTGCCGCGTCACTTGCGGCCGCTGCCGCCGACGTAAGCGCATCAATGCTGGCGTTGAAATCGCTTACCTCTTTGGTGGCAATTTGCAGCTTATTGGTAGCAAGCTGTAAATCGGACTTTATATAGTTTATCTTTGAATATTGCTTGCTGTCGAGCAATTCTATCAATGCATAACCCTTAGAAAGCTTTTGCTCTAAAAGCGTTTCAATATTTACACCTACTGTGGAGGCAGCAGCAGATTTAAGCAAATCAGCCTCTCTGGTAAGCTGTTTTGACAAAGCCCTGCTTTGCGCTTGCTCGTTATTTGCAAAAACCTCTGCCAAAACATTGCCCGGCGACACTTTTTCGCCGTTTTCTTTAAGATAACTAAGCACGCCGCCATTGTAGGTGATGTTCTCTTGAGGCATGTCCACAAATGCTTTTGCGGTTACGGCATCTGATATAGTATATTTAATGGCAGTTTGCGTTGTATATGGCCTATTTACCAATATTAAAAAAAGCTGAAAAGCAATGTAGGCAGTCGGCAATAAAAATATCAGAAAAAGTGCAATTCTCTTTACAGCTTTTAGACTTGGCGTTTTTTTATCTGTGCTATCCATTTACACTCCCCTGCAATTCCAATATTTTTTCTACCGCGTTTTCGGTATCCACAGTTATCCAATTAATATTATCCATGCGCTTAAACCATGTAAGCTGACGTTTAGCGTAATTTCTTGATGCCTGCTTTAATTTTATTATACATTCTTCAAGCGGCATAACACCGTCGAAATATGGGAAAAGCTCTTTATAGCCTATTGCCTGTGCCGCGGTAATGTATAAATTTTGGTTTTCATATACAAGCTTTGCTTCGCTTAAAAGCCCATTTTCCACCATTATATCCACACGCTTATTAATATTTTCGTATAATAATTCTCTGTTTGAATATGTAAGCCCTATAATTAAATCGTTGTACGGCTTTTCGCTTGGCACGGAATTTTCAAGCTGCACGCTCATGGTTATGCCCGTTTGCAAATACAGCTCCATTGCGCGCAAAACCCTGTTTTTATCGTTAGGGTGCAAGGTTTTGGCGTACATTAAATCTATTTCGCAAAGGCGATTGTATATGGCATGTATACCCTCGGTTTCCGCCTGCAAGGCAAGCCTTTGCCGCAAGGCTGCGTCTGGCTTATCTGCTGTAAGGTGTAACCCCTTTACAACGCTGCTGATATACTGCCCTGTGCCACCCACCATAATGGGCAGCTTTCCACGGCCGTTTATTTCAGCTATTCTTGCATTTGCACCCTGCATGTAATCGGCAACTGAAAACTTTTTGCTTGGCGGCAAAAAATCCACCAAATGATGTATGGCCATTTGCATTTCTGCGCAAGTTGGCTTTGCCGTGCCTATATTAAGATTTTGATAAATCTGCATAGAATCTGCGCCGATTACTTCGCCATTTAGCCGTTTGCACATTTCTATGGCAACGCCTGTTTTGCCTGTGGCTGTTGGCCCGCAAATTACCAAAAGTGGTATTTTAGCCTTGTCTGCCAAACTGTTTTTCCAGCTCCTTTCTGGTAAGCTTTAGAATTATTGGTCTGCCATGTGGGCAAAATGGAGGTACTTTTCCATTTAAAATATCTTGTGCCAAATGCAAAAGCTGTTTTTCGTGTGTTTTGTCGCCGCCCTTTATTGCGGCACGGCACGAAATGGAATGTAGTACCCACTGGGTTTTTTCCGCAATAGTATCCTTGCGCGAAAGCGTAAGCCTTGAGGCAAGTTCCACCACAAGATTTTCAATATCCTCAGGTACTACGTCGCAAGGTACTGCGCGTATTAGCACGCTTGTGCCGCCGAAATCTTCAATTTCGATACCACTTTTTTGTAAAATATCAAGGTTTTCCATAATTGCATTTTTTTCTTGTGCTGATAAAGACGCCGTAACCGTAGCTAAAAGCTGTTGCGACGATATATCGCCATAATTTGCAAAAAGTTCTTCATAAATAATGCGCTCATGTGCCGCGTGCTTATCTATAAAGCACAGTTCATCATTGTGCTGTGTAATAATATAAGTGCGAAATACTTCGCCCACAAATTGCAGCTCGTTTTGGGTTTCTTCTTCGCCTTTGTACATTTGCTGTTGCTCTGCGACAATGTCGTCTTTGCTGTATGTAATGTCAATATTGCCGTATTTATTTCCCAGATTTATGGCACTTTCTTTATATGCAGCATCTTCTGCATTATCTCTTTCACCATTCGCATTTTCGCTTTTATCCTGTGCGCTGTTTGCAAATGGTGACGGCTTTGCGTCTATAGGCATTTTTGCATTTTGCGGCACAACATCGTCGTGCAAATAAGGCACATAAGCAGTGCTTGCCAACGTGTTTTCCTTTTTGGCGTTACTGTAAATATTAGAGATAAAAATTGATGATGCGCTATCATTTGCAACGTTAATATGCGATTTTTCGTCTGTAAAGCTATTTTGCATTACAGATACATTTTCCTCTGATGTTTCTTCTTGTGGTTTCAATAGTTCCCTTGCCATGCCCATGTTTTGCATCAGCTTGGATTTAACGCCTTGATATACCACGTCAAACACATCACTGTCGCGAGCAAAGCGCACCTCGGTTTTAGCGGGGTGTACATTTACGTCCACAAGCTCTGTGGGCATTTGCAAAGAAAGTATGCCGCCCGGAAATTTACCCTGCATGGCAATGCCACGATAGGCGTTTTCCAGTGCCGCCATAATTGTGCGGTTTTTAACGTATCTGCCGTTTATGTAGAAAAACTGCATGGCACGTGAGGCACGCACAGCATGGGGAGGCGTTACAAGCCCTGTAAGCTTATAGTTGCCAAGGGTATAATCTATATCAATAAGTTCACGGGAAAAATCTCGCGTTAATACCTCGTATGCCGCGCTTAAAAGACGACCGTCACCCGGTGTTTGAAATTGCACCTTACCCTCGCGGATAAACTTAAAGGATATTTCCGGATGCGAAAGTGCCAAGTGAGATATTACGTCGCTAACGTAATTACCCTCGCTAACATCTTTTTTTAAAAACTTCATGCGCGCAGGTGTATTATAAAATAAATCTCGCACAGATATAGTAGTGCCTTGTGGGCGTGCAGCCGCCTCAAAGCTGATTTCTTCGCCACCTTCAATGCGATAAAGGCAGGCATACTCGTCTATTTCTGTTTTAGTTAAAAGCGAAATTTTAGAAACACTTGCTATAGATGCCAACGCCTCTCCGCGAAAGCCAAGAGTGGAAATGCTTTCCAAATCCTCTTGAGTTTGCACCTTACTTGTTGCATGGCGCAAAAAGGCAGTAGGCACATAATCGCTTTCGATGCCGCCGCCGTTATCCTGCACCTCTATAAGCTTTATGCCGCCATGCTCTATTGTAAGTGTGATATTGCTTGCTTTTGCGTCAATGGCATTTTCGCACAGCTCTTTCGCTACAGACGCCGGACGTTCCACCACTTCGCCTGCCGCTATTAATTCTGCTGTATGTTTATCCAGTACATTAATTTGCGCCATAATTACCTCGCAGATAAATTGCATGTGCAAAAGCACATGTTTATATTAATATTGCAGCTTTTTAAGCTCGTATAAGAAATTAAGAGCCTCTATTGGCGTTAAGGTTTCCACATCAATTGCGTTTAGCTTGTCTACAAGCTCGCCCGGTACAGGTGTTTCAGTAAATTTTTCAAAATTATCAAAATCTAGCTGAGTTACTCTGTCGGCGTTTGGCGCATTTGCCTCAAGCACTTTTAATACTTGGCGCGCTCGCGCGGTAACTTCAGGCGGCAAGCCCGCTAACCTTGCCACTTCTATGCCGTAGCTATCGTCTGCCGGGCCGCGTATAATCCGTCTTAAAAACGTGATATCCTCGCCGCGCTTTTTAACAGCGATATTGTAATTTTTCACACCGTCTATAGCGTTTTCAAGCTCTGTTAGTTCATGGTAATGGGTTGCAAACAAGGTTTTACAGCCAATACCCACTTCTTTATCTGCTATATGCTCTACCACGGCACGGGCGATGCTCATTCCGTCAAAAGTAGAGGTACCTCTGCCTATTTCGTCCAGTATCACAAGGCTTTTGCCGGTGGCGTTGCGCAATATTTCCGATACCTCTGTCATCTCTACCATAAAGGTGGATTGCCCTGCGGCTAAATCGTCTGATGCGCCTACCCTTGTAAATATTGCGTCTACTACACCTAATGTACATTCTTTTGCCGGTACAAAACTTCCTATTTGAGCCATTAACGCAATAAGCGCAGTTTGGCGCATATATGTGGATTTACCTGCCATATTAGGCCCTGTGATAATAAGCATACGGTTGTCGTCACAGTCAAGCACAGTGTCGTTTGGCACAAACAAATTGCCTTTTAGCATTTGCTCTATTACTGGGTGGCGACCTTCTATAATGGTAAACGCTGTGCCATTATCAACATTTGGCCTTGTATAATTATTTTTAACCGCAACATCAGCAAGCGAGCAAAGCACATCAAGTGCAGCTACAGCCGACGCAGTGTTTTGTATGCGGACAAGCTCTTTTGCAAGATCCTGCAAAAGCTGGTCGAACAGCTGCTTTTCAAGCACGGCAATGCGGCCGCCTGCGTCTAAAATTTTATTTTCCAGTTCTTTTAATTCCTCGGTAATATATCGCTCTGCGCCTGCCAAGGTTTGCTTTCTAATAAAATTATCCGGCACTTGCGCCTGAAAAGAACGGCTTACTTCTATATAATATCCAAACACTCGGTTATAGCCTATTTTAAGCGTGCGAATATTTGTTTCTTCACGCAGCTTTGTTTCAAGAGCAGTTAATACGCCTTTTCCGCCGTGCATTATGTCATTTAATTCATCTATTTGCGCATTAAAGCCTTTTTTAATAACTCCGCCGTCTTTAAAGTTCATTGGCGCATTTTCATCTATAGTGCTTTCAATGCGCTCTTTGATATCGCTTAATAAATCCAACTGAGTGTTTAAATTAACAAGCTCAGCAGAATTAAAGCCGTCTAAAATATTTTTTAATCCCGGCAGCTGTGCGCAGGTGGCAGCCAGTGCCAAAAGCTCTTTTGGCGTAACTGAGCCATAAACTGTGCGTGTTAAAAGACGCTCCATATCGAAAATATTCGATAATATGGATATCATATCTGCCCTTGCCACGGAATTATTATATATTTCTTCTACGCCATCAAGGCGATTATTTATGGCTATATCGCTGATAAGTGGCTGTTCTATCCATGTGCGCATCAACCGCTTGCCCATGGCTGTTTGCGTTTTATCCAACACCCAAAGCAATGTGCCTTTTTTCTCGCGCGCACGCATTGTTTCGGTAAGCTCAAGGTTTGCCCTTGTTACAGACGAAAGATGCATGTACTGCGCCTCGGAATAATTGTAAACCGTTTTAAGGCGTTCCACACCTTTTTTTTGCGTTTCGCCAAGATAGCCTATTAACACCGCAAGAGCGATATATGGCGGAGATGCTATGTCTAGCCCTGTTTCGCCTTTTGCGTTGCCGCCGAAATGCGTATTCATGGTGTCGGCGCAAAGGTTAGCGTCGTAGCATGCGTCATCTACCAATTCCACAGAGCATGCAAGCTGATGTTTTATGTACATAGTAACGTCTTTAAAATCCAAAAGCTTTGCATTAAACAGCACTTCTCGGGGCGCAAAGCGGCATAGCTGAGATATTATAGACGCTGATAGTTCGCTTGCCTCAAGGCATGCGGTATGTGCAGTGCCTGTGGAAATATCCGCAAAGCATACTCCTGCCTTTTTATCACTCACAAAAATACTGGCGATATAATTGTTTTTATCGTCCTCCAGCATACTGCTTTCTATCACTGTACCCGGTGTAACCACGCGCACAATATCGCGCTTTACAAGGCCCTTTGCAAGGCTTGGATCCTCCATTTGCTCGCAAATCGCCACCTTATAGCCTTTTGAAATCAAGCGTGCTATATATCCCTCGCAAGAGTGGTATGGCACGCCGCACATTGGCGCGCGCTCCTCTTGCCCACAGTCGCGGCCTGTAAGCGTAAGCTCCAATTCTTTAGAAGCAAGCTTGGCATCATCAAAAAACATTTCATAGAAATCCCCAAGACGAAAAAATAAAATTTCGTCTGGGTGTTGTTTTTTAATATCAAAATATTGTTTCATCATTGGGGAAAGCTCTTGCATACATGTACACCGCCTATGCTTTAAATAAAGTTTTCCCCTGTCTTGTTGGGACAGGGGCATTTGAGTTTTGAATTAGTGGCAGCCGGAGCAGCTTGAGCAGCCGCCATCGCAGCAGGAGTGTGGCTCCTCTACTGTTAGTGGATCGCCGCCGTTTACCGCTGTGCTTAATATTTCATTTACATAGTTCATCACTGTTTCAAGCTCTGCTTTTGCGTCGTTGTATGCGTTCATCTGCTCGTTTTCCATGATGGAATTGTAAAGCTCGTTTACCTTTGCGTTAAGCGCGGAAACTTTCTCTTGGTCTTTGTCGTCTGTTTTAGATATTTCGTTATTAAGGTCTACCCTTGCAAGGTTAAAATCGCCTATTAGCTGCTGTAAGGTTTCGTCCTCGTCGTTTGCTTTACGCGCCGCATCAAGAGCCGCATAAGCCACTTCTTTTTGCAGCTGTGCTGCCGCCTCTTTAAATAGTGTGATTGCATCTTTAGCCATTGTTATAACTCCTTTAATATATTAAAAATTGAAAATTTCGCCCTTTAAAACAGTGCCCTTGCTGCCTGTGATACGCAGCTTTACAAATTCGCCTTTTGGCACATCGCCCATAAACTCTACAGACATATTATTATCCAGCCTTGCGGAAAGTGAGCCGTCTTCTCTGCCCTCGCCCTCTACAAGTGCAAGCACCTTTTTGCCTTTCATGGATTCGCAAATGCCCTTAGATATTTCTTCCTGCGCTTCTAATATGCGCGCTATTCTTCCGCTTTTTTCTTTATATGGAGTAGGATCCGGCATCTCTGCCGCAGAAGTGCCTGTGCGCTTTGAATAAATAAATGTGAATAGCTGCACAAACTGCACTTCTTTCACAAGTGTCATGGTCTTTTCAAAATCCTGCTCCGTTTCCCCCGGAAAACCAACGATAATATCGCTTGAAAACATCATGTCTGGCATTATTTTTTTTGCATATACCACTAAATTAAGATAATCTTCCACGGTATAGCGTCTATTCATCTGCACAAGAATGTCGTTTGAACCTGATTGTACCGGCAGATGTAAATGATGGCTTATGTGTGTGCTTTCTGCAATGGTATCTATTAAACGCCTTGTTGCGTCCTTGGGGTGGCTTGTCATAAAGCGTATGCGATAATCCCCCGGTACAGCGTCTAGTAGCTTTAATAAATCTGAAAAGTCTAGCTTTTCGTCTAGGTTTTTGCCATAAGAGTTTACATTTTGCCCCAGTAAGGTAATGTCTTTATATCCGCTTGCGACAAGCCCTTTAAATTCGGACAAAATGTCCTCAGATTTGCGGCTACGCTCGCGCCCACGCACATATGGAACTATGCAATAAGAGCAAAAATTATCACAGCCGTACATTATTGGCAGCCACGCGCGAAACGCGGAATCGCGCTTTATGGGTATTTCTTCCACAATATCCTCGCGTTCGCCTTGTATCTGCACAAACCTTTTGCGCGTTGACAGCTTTTCGCAAATTAACGTAGGGAATATATCTATACTGTTTACGCCAAATACAATATCAACATAAGGGTAGCTTTTACGCAGTTTATCCACTGCGGATTTTTGCTGAACCATACATCCGCATATTGCGATTAATAAGCCAGGTTTTTTCGCCTTTAATGCTTTTAACGCGCCTATGTTTCCAAAAACACGCTGCTCCGCATGCTCGCGCACAGCGCAAGTGTTGAAGATTATTAAATCAGCCTCATCTACCCTATCGCAAATACCATAGCCGAGGTCGGTAAGTACGCCTTTGATTTTCTCGCCATCGTTTACATTTTGCTGGCAACCAAAGGAGTGCATATACAAAAGCGGCGGCGTAGCATAATGCTTTGCAATTAATTGTGCCGCATTTTCGTTTCTTGAAAACTTGATATTTTCCATTTAAACCTCCACTAAAGATATTTTGCCGTAAATAGCTCCCAAATGGGAGTTTATCAGCCATATTATTATATTATACTACTTTTTACACCGATTTAGCAAGGGTTTCAAATATTGTCCTGTATAAGATGCACTGCACGCGGCAATTTGCTCCGGTGTGCCTGTGGCAATTATTTCTCCGCCTGCACCGCCACCCTCGGGGCCAAGGTCTATGATATAATCCGAACGCTTGATAATATCAAGATTGTGTTCTATTACCACAACGGTATTGCCTGCATTTACAAGCTTATCCAAAACATGTATCAGCTTGTGTACATCTGCTACGTGCAAGCCTGTGGTAGGCTCGTCTAAAATATACACAGTCTGGCCTGTTTCGCGCTTTGCAAGCTCTAGCGCAAGCTTAACACGCTGCGCCTCACCGCCCGACAGAGTGGTGGCGCTCTGCCCCATTTTGATATATCCAAGGCCTACGTCTACAATGGTTTTAAGCTTGCGGTGAATACGCGGAATATTTTCAAAAAAGCTACTGGCTTCTTCCACTGTCATTTCAAGCACATCATAAATACTGCGGTCTTTATATTTTACTTCCAGCGTTTCCCTATTGTATCTTGCGCCCTTGCACACCTCGCAAGGCACATAGATGTCCGGTAAAAAATGCATTTCTATTTTGATAATTCCGTCGCCCTCACAGGCTTCACAGCGGCCACCTTTAACATTAAAGCTAAAGCGTCCCGGGCCGTAGCCGCGTATTTTTGCATCTTGCGTTTGCGCAAAAAGGCTGCGAATATCCGTAAATACACCTGTATATGTGGCTGGGTTAGAACGCGGTGTGCGCCCTATTGGAGATTGGTCTATGCCGATAACCTTATCCACATATTCAAGCCCAAGCATGTCCTTGTGCTTTCCCGGTTTCATTCGTGCGCCGTTTAGGTCTTGCGCCAAGCGTTTATACAATATTTCGTTTATCAGCGAGGATTTCCCGCTGCCTGAAATGCCCGTAACGCAGGTCATTACGCCAAGGGGAATTTTAACGTCAATATTTTTAAGGTTGTTTTGCACTGCGCCTTTAATTTCTATAAATTTGCCTGTGCCCACTCGCCTTACTTTAGGCACGCTTATTTTCTTTTTGCCGCTTAGATACTGGCCTGTGATGCTGCGCGGCTCGCGGCATAAATCCTCTATGCTGCCCTCGGCTACTACCTCGCCGCCGTGTACGCCTGCACCTGGGCCAATATCCACAATATAGTCTGCCGCACGCATGGTTTCTTCGTCGTGTTCCACCACTATTAAGGTGTTTCCAAGGTCGCGCAAGCGACGCAAAGTTTTAATTAATTTTTCGTTGTCGCGCTGATGTAGTCCGATGCTTGGCTCGTCAAGAACGTACAATACCCCCGTAAGCGCAGAACCTATCTGCGTGGCTAGGCGAATACGTTGGCTTTCGCCACCCGACAAGGTTGCGGCATTACGTGCAAGGGTAAGATAATCAAGCCCTACGCTTTGCAAAAAGCCGAGCCTTTCTTTTATTTCCTTCAAAATGCCGTCCGCTATCATATGCTCGCGCTCTGTAAGCGCAAGTGCATTTATAAAATCCAGTTCCTCGCGCACGCTCATTTGCGTAAATTTGCTGATATTGATATCGCCTACAGTTACCGCAAGGCTTGTCGGTTTTAATCGGTCGCCATGGCAATCAGGGCACTCTACGCCTGTCATAAAGCTTTGGATTTCGTCTTTCATCCATGCGGAATTAGTTTCGCGAAAGCGTCTTTCAAGGTTTGGCACAATGCCCTCAAAGTCGGTATTATACTGTCCGCTGCCGGATTCCGTTTCACGGTGCATATGCAGCTTTTCGCCGTTTGTGCCATAAAGAATGGCATTTACAGCGTCATCTGACATATCACGTATTTTAGTATCAAGCGTAAAGCCATATCGCTTGCCAAGCCCTTTATAATACATCTCGCTGATAGAGCCCTCGGCATAATACCAGCCACTGGCTTTAACGGCACTTTCGCGTATGGAAAGATTTTTATTTGGCAAAATAAGTGCAGGATCAACCTTCATAAACGTGCCAAGCCCTGTGCATGTTTCACACGCGCCAAAAGGGTTGTTGAAGGAGAACATGCGCGGCGCAAGCTCCTCCATTCCCACCCCATGCTCCGGGCAGGCATAGCTTTGGCTGAAGGTAATTTCATCACCGTCTATCACATCTATTACTACAAGGGCACCTGTTAAATTAAGCGCCGTTTCAAGGGAGTCTGCAAGGCGGCCACGCACATCGTCTGCCATTACAAGCCTATCCACCACCACGTCTACATCGTGCTTTTTGTTTTTTTCAAGTACGATTTCTTCGTCTAAATCGTATACATTGCCGTCTACGCGTACACGTGCAAAGCCCGCTTTGCGTGCAGCCTCAAATTCCTTTTGCTGAGTGCCTTTGCGGCCACGCACCACAGGCGCAAGCACTTGAAAGCGTGTTTTATCAGGCAGACGCAATATCTCGTCTACCATTTGGTCTACTGTTTGCTGGCTTATAACCTTGCCGCACACAGGGCAATGCGGTATGCCTATGCGTGCATACATTAAACGCAGATAATCGTACACCTCTGTAACTGTGCCCACGGTAGAGCGTGGGTTGCGCGAGGTGGTTTTTTGGTCTATTGATATAGCAGGCGAAAGCCCTTGTATTTCGTCTACATCGGGTTTTTCCATTTGCCCCAAAAACTGGCGCGCGTAGCTTGATAGGCTTTCTACATATCTGCGCTGCCCGTCTGCGTATATGGTATCAAAGGCAAGGCTAGATTTGCCGCTGCCAGAAAGCCCCGTCATTACAATAAGCTTATCTCGCGGTAAGGTGATATCTATATTTTTTAAATTGTGTTCTCTTGCGCCTTTAATGACTATTTTATCTATGCTCAAATTGTATTTCCTTTCCGTTTTAGCGTAATTAGCCCTTGCGCAGCTTTTCTATTCTGTCGCGCAGAAAAGCTGCATGCTCGAACTCTAATATTTTAGCAGCTTCTTTCATCTCTCTTGTAAGGCGCACAATCATCTGCTCGCGCTCTGCACGGCTTAGCCGCTTTATTGGTTTATCGGCATCATCTGTATGGGATATGCCAATAGTAGTATCTGCAATATCTTTCACAATAGTAGTAGGCGTTATACCATGCTCTTGATTATAGGCTGTTTGTATGGCGCGGCGTCGGTCGGTTTCCATAATGGCGCGCTCCATAGACGGCGTTACGCTGTCTGCATACATTATTACTATCCCGTCTGAGTTTCGCGCCGCTCTGCCTATTGTTTGCACAAGGCTTGTTTCACTGCGCAAAAAGCCCTCTTTGTCTGCGTCCAGTATTGCCACAAGGGAAACCTCTGGTAAATCCAGCCCCTCACGCAAAAGGTTGATGCCCACAACCACGTCTATGTCGCCTCGGCGTAAATCTCGTATTATTTCTATGCGCTCAAAGGTTTCAACCTCGTGATGCATGTATTTTACCTTTACACCGTGATCTGTTAAATAGCCTGTTAAATCCTCTGCCATTTTTTTGGTGAGCGTAGTTACAAGCACACGCTCATTTCTTGCGCTGCGTGTATTTATTTCTCCGAGTAAATCTTCTATCTGCCCCTCTATTGGTTTTACTATTACACGCGGATCCAATAGCCCTGTGGGGCGTATTACTTGTTCCACAATACGTGCGCTATTCTCGCGCTCAAACACGTTTGGCGTTGCGGAAACAAACACTGTTTGGTTAAGCTTTGTAAGAAATTCTTCAAATTTAAGAGGTCTGTTGTCGAAAGACGACGGCAAGCGAAAGCCAAAATTGACAAGGTTTTCTTTGCGCGCCCTATCGCCGCCATACATAGCGCGAAGCTGTGGCAGCATTACATGGCTTTCATCTACAAATAAAAGAAAATCCTCAGGAAAATAATCCAGCAAGGTGGTTGGCAAAGAGCCTGGCGCTCTGCCTGAAAGCACTGCCGAATAATTTTCTATACCCTTGCATACACCTACCTCGGTAAGCATTTCGATATCGTACATTGTGCGCTGTGCAATGCGCTGTGCCTCTAAAAGCTTGCCCTCGTTTGTAAACGCCTGTACCTGTGCGTCCATTTCACTGCGCACATTATTTAGCGCAGAGCCAAGCTTTTCTTTAGAAACAATATAATGGCTTGCAGGGAAAATAGCCACATGGCTAAGGGTGTTTCGTCTTTCGCCTGTAAGGGCGTTTACCTCGCTGATGCGGTCTACTTCGTTCCCAAAAAACTCAACGCGTATTACAGTATCCGTGGCATAGGCAAGATGTATTTCCACCACATCGCCCTGCACGCGAAATTTATTGCGTGTAAAGCCAATATCATTGCGCTCGTATTGCAAATCTACAAGGCGATGCATCAGCTCGTCCCTCGCCATTTGCATGCCTTGGCGAATACTGATAACCATGCTGCGGTAATCTATAGGATCGCCAAGAGAATAAATGCACGAAACGCTCGCCACTATGATAACATCGCGTCTTTCAGACAGAGCCGCTGTAGCCGAATGGCGCAAACGGTCTATTTCGTCGTTGATTGCACTGTCTTTTTCAATATAGGTATCTGTGGACGGGATATATGCCTCAGGCTGATAATAGTCGTAATAGCTTACAAAATATTCCACGGCATTTTCGGGAAAGAAATCTCTAAACTCGGTGCAAAGCTGCGCCGCCAAGGTTTTGTTGTGCGCCAGCACCAAGGTGGGCTTATTGACATTCGCAATAATATTAGCCATGGTAAATGTTTTTCCGCTGCCTGTTACTCCAAGCAGCGTCTGCATTTTTTCTCCTGCCAAAACGCCTTCAGTTAAGGCCTTAATAGCAGTAGGCTGGTCGCCCGTAGGTTTATACTGTGAAACAAGTTTAAATTTGTTTTCTAATTCCATATTTCTCTCTCTCGGCATTAATACCGCTTAACATACTATACATTAATAGTATATCACAAAAGCAATGCGGAATAAACATAAAATTATTTGATTGACAGGCATTAATTTATAGGCATTTACAAGCATTGGTTGACAAGTATTTTGTATAGCTGTCAATGTTAGGTATGCTAAAAAACAAATGAATGAATTTGCTATCTTTTGTGGGTGACCACTCCAACATTCGGCAAAGAGCCAAAAAACCTATTTAGCAAAGAGCCACAGCAATAGCCCAAATAGTTCATTTAGCATACAACCCAAAAAGAGCCACAAACCGAGTAGATACACGGATTGTGACTCTTTATTTTCCTATGTAAATAGGAGTAATTGGTGCCTCCGGTCGGAATCGAACCAA
>JAVWZM010000013.1:0-41926 GCA_036661035.1 Oscillospiraceae bacterium | reverse complement strand
CCACATCGCATTTGGCTCTGTTTTTTCAAAGCGCTGATATGGTGTTGCCGCCTGACTGGCTTCCTTGGTTATTAATCCGTTTCTTTGAAACACAGCATTTATTGTGCTCATTGCGGGCATTGCAAGACCTTCGTTTTCGAGCATTCGTTTAGTTTTATTTGCACCAATGGCAGGCTCCTTACGGCGTGCTTCCACGATGGCGTTTTCCACCTCCGGGGCTATGCGATTAGGCATGTGGAACGGTCGGTGACTGTTGTCCTCCAGCGGCTCGTTATTGGCGTAGCGTTTAAGCCATTTGTCGCCTGTTGGACGGCTAATTCCATACTCTCGGCACAGCGCGCTTTTGCTCTTTTCCTTTTTTAACACGCATTCCACGAAGTCCTTTCTTTGTTCATTCACTGTTTTGTCCTTCCAAGGCATATTAAATCGCTCCTTTGCAATTTCTTTATGCCTTTATTTTACTACAAAACTGTAAACAATCTATCCGGACATTGTGTAAACAATCATACCATACTAAACAGCTCTGCTCCGCCCGTGGGCTAACCATAGCAACACATTTTCTGAGCCATAAGGCGTTTTCTCGTATTACGAGAGTAAATCTGCGGCTGTTGGGTGTTATTCTCTTTGCCGAAACGGTAGAATGTATATTAGAAAAGCAAATTATCAAACAAGGAGAAAAACGATGGAACGAAAATCAATTGGCAGCTTTATTGCTGTATTGCGAAAAGCAAATGGCCTTACGCAGAAAGATTTAGCAGAAAAACTGAATGTATCAGACAAATCTGTTAGCCGCTGGGAACGAGATGACGGCGCGCCGGATTTATCTCTAGTGCCTGTTATAGCCGAGATTTTCGGTGTCACTTGTGACGAATTACTGCGTGGCGAACGCAAAGCAGCCACCGCGCCATCAGATCAGCAAACTGCGGATAAAGCCTATCCCAAAACGGAAAAACAAAGGCAGCGGATTTTGTCTGTAAGCCTATCAAAATATCGCAATCGCAGCCTAATTTCAGCAAGCGTTGCAATAGTGGGCTTACTTGCCGCAATGCTCTGCAATTTCGGCTTTAATCGTGGCTATATAGGCTTTTTAATTGGGGCTGTGTTCTACTTGTCGGCAGGCATCTGCCAGGCAATATGCATCAACGGCGCATTTCTCGCTGTGTCAGACGACGAAATGGCAGGGGCAGAGGTGGAACGCTTTCGCCGCTCTGTAGTTTCTTTAGGCGAAAAAGTAATCAGCCTACCCATAGTTTTGCTTGCGTTATCCATACCGCTTATTGTTTATCCAAGAGATACATTTATGGGGCTTACCGCTGAAAGCTGGCTGCTTAATGCATTGCCGTTTGGTCTTGGTGGTGCTGCTTTTTGCGCAGCTGTGTGCTATTTTCTTACAAATGCACTTCAAAAAAGAGGAGTATATACGCTTACTGAAAAGGAAAACACTGTTTATCAGCATAATTTCAAGCTGAAACGCACCTGTGTGCTGATTTTATTTGCCACCATTTGTGCTACATTATTGTGCCATGGTGTAGCTGTCGGAGGATGGGACGTTTCGCACGTCGCAACGGGAACCTCTTTTGATGATTTTGATACCTTTAAAGCCTATATGGAACAAGACATATCCGCACAGCACAACGGTATAGGCGGCGTTGACGCCGCACCGGAGCAGAGCATACCGGGTAGCGAGCATTATTATGACGAACAAGGCAATGAAATTACAAAGGAACAATCCATGACGCGCACAATTACAGATAACGATGGCAATGTTGTTTGCAAATTCATTGAGCGCAATCAGTCTGTATGGAGCCTGCGATACGGACACATGAATGGAGAGCTTTTGCCCATTACCGTCTTTACACAAGAGGATATCATGGCGGCTCGGCGAAAGATAAATGCGCGAAACGACATTTTTGCCGGAATTTATCTACTGGAGGCAGCAACCGCCTTTTTGGTGTATTTCAAAAAGCGCACTCGTGAAGTTTAGCATAGGTGCATGCATATTACCTTAGTTTTTAGGGGGATATTTATGAAAAAGATTTGCTTAATACTTGCACTCGCCTTTGCCTTAGCGCTGCCTATGCCCCAAGTTGCTTATGCAAATATGGCAGCACCAAAAGATGCGGATATTGGCTCATCAATTACATTTGAGCAAAACGATACTCTTTCTGTATTATCGGAAATATTGGATATTACTGTTGACGGCCAGAAGGCGGATATTGTTGCAACCTATAAAATGAAAAACATCACAAGCAAAAGCGTTTCCACACAAACTATGTTCCTTTCGCCGAACATTAAAAGCAGCGGCGTGGCGGTTCTAGCCGGTGGCAAGGACGTGCCCTTTACAGTGGAAAGCTATGGTTTAAATTACACCACAAAAATAGAAACAGATGCTTGGCAGTATGCTGTGCTTACGGATAAAACTACGGCAAGCCGTGATGAGGAGCGGACGGTTGACGCCATAAGCTTTAAACTCGATTTTGAGCCAAGCGAGGAATATGATGTGGTAGTTTCTTATAGCTACAGCCTCGGTGGATATCCAAGCTATGATTTTGATGCTAAAATGGGGAGAATTGAATACTACCTTGCACCTGCTGCAATGTGGAATGATTTTGGCGGAATTACGATAAATTTAAAGCTTGGCAAAGATATGCCTGTTATATCAAGCAGTAATTTAGAGTTTGAAAAAATCGGCACTCGCACATACCAGTACGTTTCAGATACACTTCCAAAGGAAAATTTAGAGATTGTTGTCGATGAAAACATGTGGCAAAATTTTTTCAGCACCTTAAAAAGCCCTTATTTATCTATGACAATGTTAATGTTTTCTCCGCTTATTTTAATCGTTTTAGCAGCTATTATATTTATAATTTGGCGTTTGCGCAAAAAGAAAAAGCATAGTTCTTAATAGTATGCAAAGCACCGTGCCGATTTTAAATTGGCACGGTGCTTTTTTTGCTTGCACATGTAGCAAAATTTGAAGTATTTTTTATAATACAAGTTTTTATCTAAATTTAATGCAATTATTCCCTTTGTTAACAACTTCATCACATTTCGCGGTATAATGATAATTAATTACATAATTTCGGTGGGGAGTGTTCAACTTGGCGCATATTTTGGTTGCAGAGGACGAAATACCTATAAACGAGCTTATCAGCCGAAACTTAAAGCTGGTGGGGCATACTGCCGTGCAGGTGTACGACGGCGCGGCGGCACTTAGCGCGATAGATGAGGGGCAATTCGATTTATTGCTTTTGGACATTATGCTGCCAAAGCTTTCGGGGCTTGAGGTATTGCGGAGCATCAGCACCCATGTGCCTGCCATTTTTGTTACGGCAAAGGGCAGCCTTTCTGACCGTTTGGAGGGCCTTGGCCTTGGCGCAGACGATTATATTATGAAACCCTTTGAAATACTGGAGCTTTTGGCAAGGGTAGAGGCGGTGCTGCGCCGAACAAGTGCAAACATTGCCGTGTTTGAGCTGGCAGGTACAAGGGTAGAAATGAACACAAGGCGCGTAATACGCGACAACGAAGAAATACCTTTAACTCCTCAGGAATTTGAGCTTTTGCAGGCACTTGTGCTAAACCGAAATCTTGCACTGTCAAGGGAAAAGCTGCTAGAGCTTGCGTGGGGCTACGATTACGAGGGCGATACGCGCACAGTAGACGTGCATGTGCAAAAGCTGCGCCGCAAGCTTTGCTGGGAAAACGAAATACAAACGGTGTATAAGCTTGGCTATCGTTTACAAACCAAGAGGTAATATATGAAAAGCATTAGCTTCTGGCAAAAAACATATATTGTTACACTGCTTATCTTTCTGCTTGCTCTTAATGGTGGTGTGCTTGTAAGCAGCGTTATCAGCCGTAATCAGTCGGTAAATTCAGATATTAATCAGCGGCTTACACAGCATCAAGTGATTTTACAGCGTTTAATGCAGGATATTTACGCAGTGCAAACCTCTCGTGCTTTCGCTTTACCGCAAATGTATAAGCAAGGGCTTGAAACATTTCACAAAAACGGATTTTCACTGGAAATACGTCTTAATAAAGAAGTGCTTGCGTCTAATTTACCTCAATATACAGATACACGCGAGGAGCTTGATACCCCCATTGGCAGCCGATCTTATTTGGTGCGCACAGTTGGCAAAGAGCCGCTTTTGTACATCACGTCCTCGCTTACAAAGCCATTTGAAGGGTATATGTTTACCACGGCTGTAAGTATGGGGGAATTGCAAAATTCTTGGAGAAACACAACTGCGGTTTTTACGGTATCTGTGTCGGTGGTGTCGGTATTGCTGGCAATTGGGCTTTATTTTGCACTGCGTCGCATTTCTCGCCCACTTATCGCCCTTGCGCATACGGCAGAGGCGTTTACGGCAGGAAACCACGAGGCGCGCGCTGTGGTGCGGGGCAACGACGAAATAGGCCAGCTTGCCAACAGCTTTAACCGTATGGCTAATCAAACGGTAGAGGACATGCAGTCGCTTGCCTTGGCGGCAGACGAAAAACAACGCTTGGTAGATGCTTTATCTCACGAAATGCGCACTCCGCTTACGGCGATACAGGGCTATGCCGAGTACATTCAGCGCGCTAGTTTATCCGAGGAGGAGGTGTACGAGGCAACCAATTACATCACAGAGGAAAGCCACCGTCTACAGCAGATAGCAAATCAGCTTTTAAAGCTTGCGGTGCTTAGAAACGAGCCGCTTATTATGCAAAATGTAGAAATAGAGCAGATAATGCGCCACGCGTTTCGCACGGTAATGCCAAAAGCAAGCACACGCGGCATAAAGCTTAAATGCGAAAAACCGCCTGTAGGTGTAATGCAAGGGGACGAGGCATTGCTTGAAAGCTTGCTTGTAAACCTTATGGACAATGCTGTTAAAGCGTGCAAAGAGGGCGACAGGGTAACTCTTGCGGCGGCAATACGCGAGGAGCATGTGATATTTGCAGTAGAAGATACGGGCAGGGGCATGTCAGAAGAAGTATTAAAACGCATAGGGGAGCCGTTTTTCAGAGAAGATAAAGCGCGCAGCCGCGCAGAGGGCGGCGCAGGGCTTGGGCTTTCCCTTTGCTTTTCTATAGTCAAATGTCATGGTGGACACTTGCGGTTTAAATCTACCGAGGGCAAGGGCACAGTGGCGTTTGCCACGTTTAATCTGGCACAATAAATGCGCGATAGGGCGCGTAATATGCTTTTGCATATAGCTTTATGCATAGGTAAGATTGTAGTGAAAAGGAGCGACAAGCCTTGAAAAAACCACTATACGGCAGTGTCAAAACGGCAATATTGGCTTTTGCTCTGGTGCTGTGCGCATCAATGACATTATATTTTTTAATGTTGAGCGCAGGCGATGCGGAAAAACCAATGGTGACACATAAAAAGGCAGACATGCTGCCGCTGCTCACCAATATAAGTGAAGTAAGCGATGCCGATAAGGCGGAATATCCATACAATTTGCAAAACGGATATACGGCAGGTGCCGAAAATATACCATGTGATGTTGCGGCAGTGCTTGCAGGCTGGTTTTGTGAAGAAATTTCGGGCATATCGCTAAAAAACGAGGTGACGCAAATTTATTTTGACGGCACATGCTGGAACGGCATAGTGATACTTAGTGATGAAACAAATGCCTATGAAATGGTAAGATATAACATGAATGCTGTTACAGGCAAAGTGATGGAAATGATTTTTAAGCGACGTAATATCCAAAGCGAAAAAGAAGCAGAACAGGAAATTACAAACAGCTCCGAGGAAATTGCGAGGGAAAAGCTATTGCTTTGTATTAAAAGCATTGGATATCTTGAAAATGACATAGATATGTATTTTAAAACGCCATATGCGGATATAGATATTGGCTTCGTTTCAAAAGCATTTAATTTAGGTAATATGTTAATAGGCGCTGCTTGCCAAATGAAAGATGGAAACACGGTAAAATTAGTAATAGACGCTACAGATTACATGCCGATTTATTTTAGCCAAGGCGCGTAAACAGCATGCGCGTTTAAGCTGAATTTAAAGATATGCAATAATGTTAATATAACAAAAAAGGCGGTGATAACATGAAAACAGAACAAGGGCGAAATGAGCCGCTTACTAATAAGCAGGCGAAACGCCGCACCGCTGTGCGCAAGAAAAAAGCAAGGCGCAGGCGAGCACGAACATTTATCACCTTTTGCCTTATGGTGCTAATAGGCAGTGCAATGCTGTTTTCGGTTAAATCGTTTTTTGGGGAAAATCCATTTAGAATAAAAGGAACAGATGATAAGGGTAATCAAAACAAGGACGCCTTACAGGTAGACGGCAAAAAGAAATTTGTGGTTGCGCTAGACGCAGGGCACGGGGGCGCAGACGGCGGTGCAGAAGGCTATGTTTGGGAAATTGAACTAACAGAAGAAACTGTGCGCTATCTTGCGGATATGCTTACTAAAGACGAAAACTACACGCCTGTGCTTTGCCGGCAAGACGGAGAAACTGCCGAAAATACCCTGCGCAGACAGCGTGCGCAAGACGCAGGCGCAGAGCTTTTGCTTAGCATACACGGCAATACAGATCCGGGCGGTACTGCCACGGGCTTTGAATGTTTCCCGACTCCTCCCGAGCGAAAATATCACGACGACTCCTTGCGCATGGCAGAGCTGATTGCCGCGCGCATGGGCGAGGCAGGGCAGCGACTGCGCGGAGAGGGCGGCGTAAGATACGCTTATTACGAAATAAACCGCAAGGGCAAATACGAAAAGCTTGTAATAGAAAAAAGCGCACAGCAGCCTGTGCAGCTTGAAAGCTTTGGCATGCTGGACGAAACAGCTTGCCCTGCCGTGCTTATAGAGCAGTGCTTTATCACAAGCAAAACAGATGTAGAGCAGTGGGCGGGGAAAGACGGCTGCACAAGAGCCGCACGAATATATTATGAGGCAATTTGCGAATTTTTCGGTACAGAGCCAATTAAAGAATAAAAGCGCAGAATATAGGTAATAAAACAACAAAAGCGCGGCTTATGAACGAAAGTTCACATGCTGCGCTTTTATAAACGATTAGCTTTAATATGTTAATGCCAAAGCTAATCGGTAATCATAAAAAAATGAGCGACTAAACCGTAAGCCGGGTTTTGTATTAAACGACGATCTATCTAGGCTGTACGTTGCCGCACAGCTCATGCCACCTTTAAAAGCACGCAGGGAGGCGTATCGCTTTCATAATCGGTGTTGCTTCTGGTAGGGTTTACAGAGCCGCTGCGTCTCCGCAACGCTGGTGAGCTCTTACCTCGCCTTTCCATCCTTACCTATAGCAGATGCCATAGGCGGTTTATTTCTGTTGCACTATCCCTAGGGTTGCCCCCGGCTGCCGTTAGCAGTTACCATTCCCTTGCGAAGCCCGGACTTTCCTCAAGGCACTTTTGGTGCCTCGCCGCCGTATGTTTTACTCGCTCGTTTAGGATTATATCACGCCAATAGTATTTTTGGCAAGCAAATCGGGATATAAAAGCAAATTGGCAAATTGAATTATAATATTTTTCAATATTTACAATTTGTTATTGAAAGATAAGATTAAAATGATTATAATCTGAATGTGGGAAATTATAACGCATCTGCCGCTTGGCGGCGTGAATACAAAGTGTTCGGTGCGCAAGAGAAAAGGGGAAAGTATTATGTTTAAAAGCGAGTATATCAAAAAAGTGTATGCCGAGGCAGAAAAGCGAAACGCAGGCGAAACCGAGTTTTTACAGGCAGTGCAAGAGGTGCTTGAAAGCCTTGAAACATTGGTTGCAAAGCGTCCGGAGCTTGAGAAAAACGGCGTTTTGGAACGCCTTGTAGAGCCTGAACGGTTTATCCAGTTTCGCGTTTCTTGGGTAGATGATGCAGGCACAGTGCATGTAAACAGGGGCTACCGCGTGCAGTTCAATTCCGCTATAGGGCCATATAAGGGCGGCTTGCGCTTTCACCCAAGCGTGTCGGCGTCTGTAATCAAGTTTTTGGGCTTTGAGCAAACCTTTAAAAACAGCCTCACGGGTTTACCAATGGGCGGTGGCAAGGGCGGCTCGGATTTTGATCCAAAGGGCAAATCCGATGCCGAAATTATGCGTTTTTGCCAAAGCTTTATGACAGAGCTTTCAAAGCATATCGGCCAGTTTACAGACGTGCCCGCAGGCGATATCGGCGTAGGTGCGCGCGAAATAGGCTATTTGTTTGGCCAGTATAAACGCCTTCGCAACGAGTTTACAGGTGTGCTTACAGGCAAAGGCCTTACCTATGGCGGCAGCCTTGTGCGCACACAGGCTACAGGCTATGGTTTGTGCTATTTTACAGAAGAAGCCCTAAACTATATGCGCAAGGATAGCTTTAAAGGCAAAACCGTTGTTGTGTCCGGTAGCGGTAATGTGGCGGTATATGCGGCAGAAAAAGCAACAGAGCTTGGCGCAAAGGTAGTGGCGCTTTCAGACTCAAACGGATATATTTACGATGCAAGCGGTGTAAATCTTGATGTAGTAAAAGACATTAAATTTGTACGTCGTGGGCGCATATCGGAATATGTAAAAGAAGTAAGCGGCGCCGAATATCACGAGGGCTGCAAGAATATATGGACAATTCCATGTGATATCGCCTTGCCTTGTGCCACACAAAATGAGATAGACGGCGAAAGCGCGGAAATACTTGTTAAAAACGGCGTAATTGCAGTGTGCGAGGGCGCAAACATGCCCTCTACCCCCAAAGCAATCGAAGTGTATCTTGCCAATAATGTGCTTTATGGCCCGGCAAAAGCGGCTAATGCAGGCGGCGTTGCAACCTCAGGTCTTGAGATGAGCCAAAACTCTCTGCGCCTTTCATGGAGCTTTGAAGAAGTTGACCAGCGTCTTGTGGGCATTATGAAAAACATTTTCCACAGCGCATACGATGCATCTGTACAGTGCGATGCAAAGGGCAATTTGCTGGTTGGCGCAAACGTTGCAGGCTTTATCAAGGTGGCAGATTCCATGATAGCTCAAGGTATAGCATACTAAAATGCAACTTGAATTTATCGTTCCCTCAAAGTGCGACGGCTGGCAATTGCGCGACTTTTTGCGACATTGCGGCGTTTCGGCGCAGCTTATTAAAAACGTTAAATATACGCAAGACGGTATATCGGTAAACGATATTCGCTGCAACACAAACACGCGCGTCACAAGTGGCGAGCGTGTTTGCTTTGCCTTGCCGATAGAAAACGAAACCTCCGTAACACCGCAGGATATCCCTGTGGAAATATTATACGAAAACGACCATTGCATGGTGCTGGATAAGCCGGCGTTTATGGCAGTACACCCTACGCTTGGCTATAAAGACGGCACCTTGGCAAACGCCTTTTGCGGCATTATGCAAAAAAGAAATATCAAGGCGCCTTTCAGAGCGGTAAATAGGCTTGATCGCAACACATCAGGTGCTGTGCTGTGTGCATTAAATACATATAGCGCAAGCACCTTGTCGCAAAATGTGCGCAAAGAATATATAGCACTTGTTGAGGGCACATTGCCCCTTGGCAACGGCAGCATAAATGCACCGATAGCGCGGTGTGACGGCTCGCTTATTACGCGAAGGGTAGATGAAAACGGCAAGGAAAGCATTACCGATTACACGGTGCTAGAGTGCGCAAACGGCTATAGCCTTGTTCGTGTAATGCCCCAAACAGGGCGCACACACCAGATAAGGGTGCATTTTGCTCATATCGGCTGTCCTTTGGCAGGGGACGATTTATACGGTGGGCATAGGGATATTATTCAGCGTCATGCGCTGCACTGCGCGCAAATGTGCTTTCAAATATCCGATGAAATTGTAACGGTTACGTCACCCATTGCACAAGATATTTGCGAGGCAATGAAAACAGTAGGAATTAATTTGTGCAACATTGCTAAATAATAGGCACGAAATTATCCGTATATGTGAAAATTGTGGGTAAGGCGTTGCCAGAAAATAAAAATAGTGTATAATAACAAAGTAATATGTTTATTCTTCCGAAAGGAGAAATGTTTTGCCTTTTAATTTACACTTTTTGAAAAGAAATAAAGACGGCGAAAAAACTGCTGATATAAATTCCTCAAAAGATGCGAATACAAAGCATAATAAGGCTGAGGACAAAAAGATAAATACCCAAAAAGAAAAGTTGCATTACCGTTTTGCAACACGTTTTCAGCGCAGTGATAATGTTGCGGCGATTGAAGGCGAATTTATACCTGTGCGTGCTATGTATAATGCGCTCGGGCAGTTTTTGTATAAAGTGGGCTTTGAAGGTGAATATTTTCTTTTATCTATAAAGCGAGGCGTAAAATTTGCGGCTAAAAAATCTGCTGTCGTTTTTAAATATTTAGGCAAACGTTTTTTAATCTTTATTAAAAAAGTAGCGGCAAGCCTTTTATACGATTTCAACGAGCCTTGGCAGCGCATGATTAGCGGTATGCGCAATATTAAACTCGAAACTAAAAAGCTTGCGCAGCAGGCAGGTAAGCGCGAGGCGGCAAAAAACGGCGTGGCTTATTTTTTTAGCGGAATAAAGGCGAATATACATTTGCTACTGCCTGTTTTGGGATATTTACTTCCCATTAGCGCGTGCCTTGTTTTTGTGTACACTGTAAATACAATGCTTGAATATAATTTTGCCTTGGCAGTTAAATCAAATGGAGAACAGCTTGGCTTTGTGGAAAACCAAAAGGTTTTTGAAGATGCTAAGGCATTTGTGCGCGGCAGAATACGCACGGTAAAAGAGGGCGACGAGTGGAGCGTAGATCCGGAGTTCACCCTTGCAATTACCGATAAAGCTGCTTTGTCCTCTGCCGAATTTATGGCAGATAAGCTGATAGAAACATCATCGCGCGACATTCAAAATGCCACGGGTATTTACGTTGACGGTGAGCTTTTGGGCGTTACCACAGAGGGCGAGCTTTTACAAAAAACATTAGATGACATTCGCGCACCATATTTGCAGGAGGATAACCCGAATTTGCGGGTGGAATTTGTAAAAGATGTCACGCTTTTGCCTGGCATTTATTTCACATCTTCTCTTACAGATGCAAGCGCCATTATCGCAAAGCTTACAGGCGAGGTGGAAGGGCAGCGGATATACAGCGTGCAAAAGGGCGACAGCCCGTCAGAAATTGCACAAAAAAACGATATACCATTAAAAGATTTATACGCGCTTAATCCTAAAATATCTGAAAGTGGATATAGAATGCCAATCGGCGACGAATTATTAATAGCCAAAAGCGAAAACTTTTTACAGGTTAAAACCATTGAGCGTGTAACAAGGCAGGTTACTGTGCCACACGAAACCATCAAAACCAATTCCGAAGATTTGCAATGGGGCAGTAAAAGGGTAACTGTAGAGGGAGCAGACGGCATAGACGAGCATGTTGTAGACGTTACACGTATAGACAATATCCCCATAAGCGAGGAAATAATTACCGTAACCCCAATAATGGCACCGATTACACAAGAAGAAACAGTAGGCATCAAAAACGCGTTTGGCGGTGTGGCAGGAGAGGCGTCTACAGGTGATATGATATGGCCTGTTCCGGGATACAGGCGCGTCAGCCGCGGCTTTAGCCGATATCACAGAGGCGTTGACATTGCGGCAAGCTATGGCGTGCCCATACTTGCTGCGGATAACGGCATAGTGCAAATGGCAGGCTCGGGCAGAGGCACAGCTTATTGGAGCTATGGTAATTTTGTTCAGCTTTCTCACAGCACAGGCGTCGTTACCTTGTACGGGCACTGCTCATCTGTAGCTGTAAGGGCAGGAGAATATGTTTCCAAGGGGCAGGTTATTGCATATATCGGCAGCACAGGCAACTCCACGGGCAACCATTGCCATCTTGAAACCCAAATTGGCGGCCGTCCGGTAGATCCATATCGTTTTGTTAAACAGCCATGGTAGTAAAATAAACAAATTTATATCATTTTATTCGTCAGTATTGCAAAAACATATTTATATGTGTATAATGGTTCAGATAGGTATTATACGGAATTAAATTTTAATATTCGGTATAATAAATAGCCTATTATGCAATTCTAATAACAGAGTTAAACCCGCTATCAATTGGCATAAAGGGGAGTATTATATATTGGAGAAATTTGTGGTTCGCGGCGGTATCCCGCTAATGGGCGAAGTATGCGTCAGCGGTGCTAAAAATGCGGCGGTGGCAATATTACCGGCTACTATTCTTGCAGGCGGCAAGTGTATTATAGAAAATTTGCCGGACATAAGCGATGTAGCGGCATGTGTAATGATATTGCGCGAAATGGGCGCAAGCGTAAAACTGATATGTAAAAACACACTGGAAATAGACACAACCCACGTGTGTTTCACAAGTGTGCCAAATGAAATGAGCCGCCAAATGCGTGCGTCTTATTATTTTCTTGGCGCGCTTTTAGGCCGTTTTAATACAGCTACTGTGGCTATGCCCGGCGGCTGCAACCTAGGCCCACGCCCTATAGACCAGCATTTAAAGGCGTTTACGGCACTTGGCGCACAAGATTCCGTAGAATATGGCATGATTAGCGTCAGCGCAGATAAGCTTGTTGGCTCGCATGTGTTTTTCGACACTGTTTCCGTGGGCGCCACTATCAATGCAATGCTTGCCGCCGTATATGCCGAAGGGCAAACGGTGCTTGAAAACGTTGCCAAAGAGCCGCATATCGTAGATGTGGCAAACTTTTTAAACACCATGGGCGCAGATGTACGGGGAGCCGGCACAGACGCCATTAAAATTCGCGGCGTTAAAAAGCTGCACGGCTGTAATTATTCCATTATTCCCGACCAAATCGAGGCAGGCAGTTACATGGTAGCCGCCATGATTACAGGGGGAAATATTCTTGTTAAAAACATTATCCCAAAGCATTTAGAGCCTATCACCGCAAAGCTTGAAAAAGCAGGCGCAACCATAGAAGAATTTGACGATGCCATACGCATCTGCCGCACAGGCGATATAGAGCCGCTTAACGTTAAAACTATGCCGCACCCGGGCTTTCCCACAGATATGCAGCCGCTGATGACGGTGCTTTTAAGCGTTGCAAAGGGTACCTCCATTATCACCGAGGGCATATGGGAAAACCGTTTTCGATATGTGGACGAGCTTATTCGCATGGGCGCAAACATACAGGTAGACGGGCGAGTGGCAGTTATCGAGGGCGTGCAGGGGCTTTTGGCAGCGCCGGTACGCGCGGCAGATTTACGTGCAGGTGCCGCGCTTGTAGTGGCAGCGCTTGCCGCGGAGGGCATATCCGAAATAGACGAAATATGCCATATCGAGCGTGGATACGAGGACATGGCAGAAAAGCTGCGTGGACTTGGCGCAGATATTCGCCGTGTGGAAAGGCCCTCTAATATCAGCCAAGCACTTTAATTTGAAAATAGTTTAGACTTATTACATTATTATATTTTTTAAGGCAGTGCTTCCTTGTGAAGGTCACTGCCTTTTTTGAAACGAGGCGAATTTATGGCAAAATTTACTACATTTTATTCAGGCTCATCAGGCAACTGCGCCTTTTTTGAGGAAAATAATAAGTATCTGCTTGTAGACATGGGCAAAAGCTGCCGCGCCACCTGCCTTGCACTGAAAGAATTAGACCTACCTCTTGAAAACTTGCAGGGCATTTTAGTTACTCACGAACATTCCGACCATATTGCAGGCTTAAATGTATTTCTTAAAAAATGCAAGGTACCCGTTTACGGTGCCGCTGCTACGCTAGACTTTTTAGCAGAGCGCGACTTGGTGCCGCCTTGTGCAGAGCTTGTTGCCATAGACGGACGCCGCGAGGATATCGGAGGGTTTTGCGTGGAAGGCTATGCCACTAGCCACGATTCTGTGGCGTGTATGGGCTATCGCATCGAAACGCCAATGGGCAAAGTGGCAAGCATTGCAACCGACCTTGGCTACGTGAGCGACAAGGTATTGGAAAAGCTGTATTCGGCAGATTTAGTGTCGCTTGAGGCAAACTATGATGAACATATGCTTAAAACAGGAATGTATCCATATTACTTAAAAACCCGTATATCTTCGCCACGCGGGCATTTATGTAACGATGAAAGCGCCGAAATAACTTCACGCTTAATTGCAAGCGGCTGCAAAAGGATAGCCCTATGCCATGTCAGCCAAGAAAATAATACCAAAGAACTGGTGTATACGGCAGTAAAAGCCGCATTATTAAGAAACAGCATTATACCGCCCGAAGATTGTATAGTGCAAGTGGCATCAAGACATGTAATTTCGCCCATAATGGAGTTTTAGCATGCGATTACAAAAGCGCATTTAACCACTCTTTTGCAGCCTTTGCTGTATGCAACTTGACAAAAGGCTCGAGTACCAATAATAAGTCAAGTTGCTATAATGCGCATTGCGCTTTGAGGTTTAATATGCAGAACATACAGATTATTTGCCTTGGCAAGCAAGATACCGATTATTACCGTTTGGCGGCCGCAGAATACGAAAAACGTCTGTCGGCATACTGCCGCCTTACGGTTACGGAGCTTTCGCCTGAAACTGTAAACGATAAAAAGCCGTCCAAAGTGCTTATAGAAAAAGCTCTTGATAAAGAGGGTAAGGCAATTTTATCCTCAGTGCTGAAAGGCGCCAATATTGTCGCTCTTTGCATAGAGGGCAAAGAAATATCCAGCGAGGGTTTAAGCGAAATGCTAAGCACAGCCGCCATTGGAGGGAACGGAGATTTCGCCTTTATCATAGGCTCCTCACACGGCATTTCACAGGAAGTGAAAAAAGCGGCAACACATAAGCTGTCCATGAGCAAAATGACCTTTCCACATCAGCTTGCCCGTGTAATGCTTACAGAGCAGCTATACAGGGCGTTCAGTATTTTAAACGGAAGTAAATATCACAAATAGTGGGGTGTGCAAATGAATAAGCTGCTTTCAAGCTTTAAAGGCTATCGCATACAGCTTGTGCTTGGCCCATTATTTAAGCTGAGCGAGGCAATAATGGAGCTGTTTGTGCCGCTGATAATGGCGCGCATTATAGACATCGGTATTGCAGGTGGAAACAAAGCTTATATTATTAAAAACGGTCTATTGCTGCTTGCTATCGGAGCGCTTGGGCTTTTGTTTGCTTTATTATGCCAATTTTTTGCGTCACGCGTGGCACATGGCTTTGCCAAAAGCTTGCGTAAACGCATAGCAAAACACGTTTTCACCTTGTCGGAAAGCGATTATGCCCACATTGGCAAAAGCGGGCTTGTCACGCGGCTAACGTCAGACATTACGCAAGTGCAAACAGGCGTAAACATGTTTATTCGCCTTGCCGTGCGCGCGCCGTATCTTGCTATAGGCTCTGTGGTAATGGCAATTGGCATCAGCAAGCAGATTGGCGTGATATTTCTTATATCCATACCGATTATATTGGCCGTTTTGTATTGTATCACGCAATTAACTGTGCCGTGTTATACTAAAATACAGGCATCACAAGATAAAATATCTCGCATTGTAGGCGAAAACCTAGACGGTGCGCGTGTGATACGTGCCTTTTCTCGCGAGGACAGAGAAATACAGGATTTTAATAACGAAACAGATAATTTCAGCAAGCTCACTATTAAAGCAGGCAAGATTTCCGCGTTGCTTAACCCTGTTACAAGTGCGATTTCAGGGTGCGCGGTGATTTTAATAATCTACTTTGGCGCAGGGCATGTAAACATAGGCTCTCTTTCGGCAGGCAGCGTGTTTGCCCTTGTAAACTACATGACGCAAACAATGCTTGCGCTTATAGTGCTGTCAAACGTATTAATAGTGTTTTCAAAGGCTCTTGCCAGCGCAAAGCGTTTAAGCGCACTTATGGATATTGCCCCCTCTATGCAGTATGCCAAGGCGGCACCCAAAATGGACACGGAGCAAGCATTGCTTGAGTTTAACGACGTTTCGTTTGCATATTCGGGCGACGAATCGGCGCTAAGCCATATAAGCTTTTCAATAAAAGCAGGGCAGACATTAGGCATTATAGGCGGCACAGGCAGCGGCAAAACCACTTTGCTTAGGCTCATTTTGCGTTTATTTGATGCAAATAGCGGCAAGGTGCTTATCAACGGTGCGGATATTAAGGATTTACCAAAAGAAATATTACATTCCTTAATATCCTATGTGCCGCAAAATCCCACGCTTTTCAGCGGAAGCTTGCGCGATAATTTAACATTGGGGAAAAAAGACGTAACAGACGAAATGCTGTGGCAAGCACTTGAAACCGCACAAGGAGAAAAGTTTGTACGCAATATGCAAGCAGGGCTTGATACGCTTATTCAAGAGGGCGGTAAAAACTTATCGGGTGGGCAAAAACAGCGCATTGCCATAGCAAGGGCACTGGTGGCTGATGGCAAAATACTTCTGCTTGATGATGCGTCATCTGCCCTCGATTACGCCACAGATGCCGCTTTGCGTGCCGCTATAAGCAAAAGGAATACCAATGACGCAACGATTATTGTAACACAGCGTGCCGCGTCCTTACGCAGCGCAAATTTAATCTTAGTGCTAGACGACGGCAACGCCACAGGCATGGGTACCCACGAGGAGCTTTTGCAAAACTGTAAAGTATACCGCGAAATTTGTGTTTCGCAGGGCTTAATAGAGGAGGACATGAACATATGACCTCTCTTATTTTACTGCGCATTTTAAGCTATATAAAAAAAGATAGCGTATTTTTAATATCCGCCGTTGTATCGGCAATTTGTTATGTTGGCTTCACTTTGGCACAGCCTGTTTTAATAGGCAAAGCCATAGATTGTATGCTTGGCAAAGGAAAAGTGAATTTTAACGGCATTGCTTTGTGTATGTTAATTCTTGGCGTTTGCGTTTTGGCGGCATCTGTATTTAGCTGGACGCTTGGCGTTGCAACACGAAAGCTGTCGGCATTTGCGGCGGCGGATATGCGCAAGGACGCCTTTGCGCGCATAAATATTACCCCGTTAAAGCAAATAGACAATAATCTGCATGGAGATTTTATGAGCCGCATGGTAAACGACGCAGATTTAGTGGGCGAGGGTATTTTGCACTTCCTAACACAGCTTTTACCGGGCGCGGCAACAATAGCAGGCACCTTGATTGTAATGTTTTGGCAAAATGCCATTATTGCACTGGCGGTTGTTTTAATTACACCGCTTTCAATAGCCTTTTCAGCATATTTGGCAAAGCATACGTCTGGGCTTTTCAAGGCACAGTCTGCGGCGCAGGGCAAGCTGTCGGGGCTTGTAAACGAGATGATAAATGGCAAAGAAATAGTGGAAGCATTTAATTACGAGGATAAATGCTTTGAAAAGTTTGACGAAATCAGCGAAGAACTGTTTACAACAGGGCTTAAAAGCGTGTTCTATTCCTCTATGTCAAACCCCGGTACACGCTTTGTAAACAGCATTGTTTATGCCGCGGTGGGCGTGCTTGGCGCGATATTTGCAGTGATGGGTACTGTTACTGTGGGGCAGCTGAGCGTTTTTCTTACCTATGCCAATCAATATACAAAGCCGTTTAACGAGATAAGCGGAGTGCTTACCCAAATAAGCTCCGCCCTAGTAGGGGCAAAGCGTCTTTTTGAAGTAATGGATTTGCCGCGAGAAAAAGAAAACCGCCCCAATGCTCTTGCACCGCTGCAATGCGAAGGCAAAGTGGACATCACACATGTGGATTTTTCCTATACTAAAAACCGTCCGCTTATAATAGATTTTAATTTATCTGTAAAGCCGGGGCAGCGCATTGCAATTGTGGGGCCTACAGGCTGCGGCAAAACAACAATTATCAACCTGTTAATGCGGTTTTACGACGCAAGCCGCGGCACCATAGCCGTGGACGGAAACGATATATTAAACATAAACCGAGGTTCGTTGCGCAATATGTACGGCATGGTTCTGCAAGAAACATGGCTTAAAAATGCTACTATTGCCGACAATATAGCATATGGAAAGCCCGATGCTTCTCAGGAAGAAATAGTGTGTGCGGCAAAGGAAAGCTATGCCCACAGCTTTATAAAGCGATTGCCAAGCGGCTACAATACAGTTATAGAGCCGGGCGGTGGTAACCTTTCAGCAGGGCAAAAGCAGCTTTTGTGCATAGCACGTATCATGCTTTGCCGCCCGGACATGCTTATTTTAGACGAGGCAACCAGTAGCATTGATACTCGCACAGAAATGCTGGTGCAAAGCGCATTTGCAAAGCTGATGCAAGGGCGCACAAGCTTTGTGGTAGCCCACCGTCTTTCCACAATACGCTCTGCCGACTGCATCTTGGTGATGAACGATGGGCAGATAATCGAGCGTGGGACGCATGACGAGCTTTTGCAAAAGCAGGGGTTTTATGCAAAGCTTTATAATAGCCAATATAAAAAATAATGCAAATGCATGTAAGTAAAATAAATATTTTATGCAAATTACGAACAAAATTTGTGTAAACCCCTCAAGTTTAGTGCCAAACCATTAGCCTGTGCAAAAAATAAAAGAAAATGCAATATATTCATTGACATATATGCTTTTAGCGTGTAAAATATAAATGTTGTGTCAGCGGTATAACTGCGCCTATTTTTAATAGCCTGTTACCGCTTTTACAAAACGGCGTTAAACCCGTAAATATATTTTGTGAAAGGAGGAAAATCATGCCAACATTTAACCAGCTGGTACGCAAAGGCCGCGAGGTCATCATCAAGAAGTCTACTGCTCCTGCTTTAGGTAAGAGCTATAACTCCCAGAAAAAAGCGTACACAGAGCAAAACTCTCCACAAAAGCGTGGCGTTTGCACTGCTGTTCGTACCATGACCCCGAAAAAGCCTAACTCTGCTCTGCGTAAAGTAGCCCGTGTCCGTCTTTCAAATGGTATCGAGGTAACCTCGTACATTCCCGGTATCGGCCACAACTTGCAGGAGCATAGCGTTGTACTAATTCGCGGCGGTCGTGTTAAGGATCTTCCCGGTGTTCGTTACCATATTATTCGTGGTACATTAGATACACAGGGTGTTGCAGGTCGTAACCAAGCTCGCTCGAAGTACGGTGCGAAGCGTCCTAAGGCCGGTGCTGCGAAGAAGTAAGATTTAACTTTAAAATGTACATTCGCCCTTAAAAGGCTTTTTATAAAGACCTTTTTGGCGCAGTACGAGAGTTTTATTACTTTCGAGTACCGATGATATCATTATATGAAGGAGGGAAGAAAGATGCCAAGAAGAGGTAATGTTGCAAAGCGTGACGTGTTAGCGGATCCTTTGTACAATTCTAAAACAGTAACGCGTCTTATCAATAGTATTATGTACGATGGTAAGAAGGGTGTTGCTCAGAAAATAGTTTACGATGCATTTGATATCGTAAAGGCAAAAACAGAGAACGAACCTTTGGAGATGTTCGAGAAAGCTCTCGAAAACATCATGCCCATGCTTGAAGTTAAGGCTCGCCGTGTAGGCGGTTCCACATATCAAGTACCTATGGAGGTTCGCCCTGAACGCCGCCAAACCTTAGGTTTGCGCTGGCTTACGGATTATTCTCGCAAACGCTCAGAGCGCACAATGCGCGAGCGCCTTGCAGGCGAAATTATGGATGCTGTAAACGGCAACGGTAATGCTTGCAAAAAGCGTGAAGACACACACAAAATGGCAGATGCAAACAAGGCATTCGCACATTACAGATATTAATCTGTGTTTTACTTTTAGGAGGTAATTATGCCAAGAGACGTTTCTTTGGAAATGACTAGAAACATCGGCATTATGGCTCATATCGACGCGGGCAAAACCACTACCACCGAGCGTATCCTGTATTATACAGGCATCAATCATAAGATTGGTGAAACGCACGACGGCGCGGCGACAATGGACTGGATGGCCCAGGAGCAAGAGCGTGGTATCACTATCACGTCTGCTGCTACAACATGCTACTGGACACATTCCGACCTTAAGAGCGATCCGGTGCTCGCCAAAAAGAACAGACACAGGATTAACATCATTGATACCCCGGGCCACGTTGACTTTACTGTTGAAGTAGAGCGTTCGCTGCGTGTACTAGACGGCAGCGTTACAGTAATGTGTGCTAAGGGCGGTGTTGAGCCACAGTCTGAAACTGTTTGGCACCAAGCTAATAAATATCATGTTCCTCGTATGATATACGTAAACAAAATGGACATTATGGGCGCAGATTTTTACCGCGTTGTAGACATGGTAAAAGACCGCCTAAAGGCTAACGCCGTGCCCATTCAGCTACCTATAGGCAAAGAGGAAAACTTTAAAGGTATTATCGACCTTATCGACATGAAAGCCGACGTATATTACGACGACATGGGCAAAGATATCCGCGTAGAGGATATTCCTGCCGACATGCTGGATAAAGCCAACGAATACCATGCAATTCTTATGGAGGCAATTGCCGAAACCGACGAAACCCTTATGGAGAAATTCCTAGAGGGCGAGGAGCTTCAAGTAGCGGAGCTGAAAAAGGTTTTGCGTAAAGCCACCTTGGATAATGCAATTGTGCCTGTAACATGCGGCACTTCATACAAAAACAAAGGCGTGCAAAAGCTGCTTGATGCCATAATAGATTATATGCCGGCACCTACCGACGTAGAAAATATCAAAGGCATCAACCCCAATACCGAAGAAGAAGAAGTGCGTCCCTCCACAGACGACGCGCCATTCGCTGCTTTGGCATTCAAAATTGCTACCGACCCGTTTGTAGGCAAGCTTTGCTTCTTCCGCGTATACTCCGGTATCGCAAAAGCCGGCTCTACCTACTATAACTCCGTTAAGGATAATAACGAGCGTGTTGGCCGTATTTTGCAGATGCATGCAAACCATCGTCAAGATATAGACATGTGCTATGCAGGCGATATCGCCGCTGCGGTTGGCCTTAAAAACACCACAACAGGCGACACACTTTGCGACGAAAAGCACCCAATTATTCTTGAGAGCATGGATTTCCCAGAGCCTGTTATCCGCGTAGCCATAGAGCCTAAAACAAAAGCAGGCTCTGAAAAAATGGGTATCGCGCTATCAAAGCTTGCCGAGGAGGACCCGACGTTCCGCACCTATACAGATGAGGAAACAGGGCAAACCATCATCGCAGGCATGGGCGAATTGCATCTTGAAATTATTGTCGACCGCCTTATGCGCGAGTTTAAGGTAGAGGCAAATGTGGGCGCGCCGCAAGTTGCTTATCGCGAAACTGTACGTCGTTTGGCAGACCAAGACACCAAATACGCACGTCAGTCCGGCGGTAAGGGCCAGTACGGTCATGTTAAAATCAAGCTTGAGCCAAACGAAACAGGCAAAGGCTACGAGTTTATCAATGCTGTTGTTGGCGGCTCTATCCCTAAAGAGTTTATCGGACCTATCGACCAAGGTATTCGCGGCGCAATGCAGGCAGGTGTACTTGCCGGCTATCCCGTTGTTGATGTTAAGGTTACTTTGTACGATGGCTCTTATCATGAGGTTGACTCCTCTGAAATGGCGTTTAAAATTGCCGGCTCTATGGCTTTTAAAGAGGCTATGCGCAAGGCAGACCCCGTTATTTTGGAGCCTATCATGAAAATTGCGGTTATCGTTCCCGACGATTACATGGGCGACGTTATAGGCGACTTAAACGCACGCCGTGGACAAATCTTGGGCATGGACAGCCGTGGCGGCGCACAGCAGATTAATGCTATGGTTCCGCTGTCTAACATGTTCGGCTATGCTACAGACCTACGCAGCAAAACTCAAGGCCGTGGTCAGTATTCTATGGAGCCAAGCCATTATGTTGAAGTTCCAAAGAGCATCGCAGAAGCCATCATGCAAGGGCGCCAAAAGAAAGAAGACTAATATATAAACAACTTTTACTGTGAGCCGCGCAATCGGCAAACTTTTACTTGATTTTTTAGAGTATATTTAGTAAAATAGCTTTAAGAACTGTTTTAAAATAAAGGAGGATTATTACAATGGGCAAAGCAAAATTTGAACGTTCCAAACCACATATTAACATTGGCACCATCGGTCACGTTGACCACGGCAAAACAACTCTAACAGCAGCTATCACTAAGGTTCTCGCCATGAAAGGCGGCGCCGAGTTCACAGATTATGCCAACATCGACAAAGCTCCTGAAGAGCGCGAGCGCGGCATCACAATCAACACCTCTCACGTTGAGTATCAGACTGAAACACGTCACTATGCTCACGTTGACTGCCCGGGACATGCTGACTATGTTAAAAACATGATCACAGGTGCCGCTCAGATGGATGGTGCTATCCTTGTAGTTTCTTCAGCAGACGGCCCAATGCCTCAGACTCGCGAGCACATTCTGCTTTCCCGTCAGGTTGGCGTGCCTTATATCGTTGTTTTCATGAACAAAGTTGACCAAGTTGACGATCCTGAATTGCTTGACCTTGTTGAGATGGAAATCCGCGATTTGCTTTCCGACTACAGCTTCCCGGGCGATGATACACCTATCATCAAAGGCTCTGCTTTGAAAGCTCTTGAGAGCAAAGCTACAGATGCTGACGCTCCTGAGTATCAGTGCATCACTGAGCTTATGGCTGCTGTTGACTCTTGGATTCCTACTCCTGAGCGCAAGAGCGACCTTCCTTTCCTTATGCCTGTTGAAGACGTATTCACAATCACAGGTCGCGGCACAGTTGCCACAGGCCGTGTAGAGCGTGGTACTGTTAAAGTTGGCGAAGAGGTTGAGGTTATCGGTCTTAAAGAAGAAAGAACCAAAACAACTGTTACAGGCCTAGAGATGTTCCGCAAATTGCTGGACTTTGCTCAGGCAGGCGACAACGTGGGTGCTTTGCTACGTGGTATTCAGCGTGCAGACATCGAGCGCGGCCAAGTTATTGCAAAGCCGGGTTCCATTCACCCTCACACAAAATTTGCAGGCCAGGTTTATATCCTTAAGAAGGAAGAGGGCGGCCGTCATACACCGTTCTTTAACAACTATCGCCCGCAGTTTTACTTCCGTACAACAGACGTTACAGGCGTAGTTACACTACCTGAAGGCGTTGAAATGTGCATGCCTGGCGATAACGTAGCCATGGATGTAGAGCTTATCACCCCGATTGCTATCGAGGAAGGCCTCCGTTTCGCTATCCGCGAAGGCGGCCGTACAGTAGGCTCAGGCGTTGTTACAAAAATCAACACCTAATTTCTACGGTAAATACAAACAAGGTTCAAGGCATTATGCCTTGAACCTTGTTTTTTTGGCTCTTTGTCAAATGTTGGAGTAGCCGCCCGTAAAATATGAATTACGTCAAGGTGTTCTATGCAAGAATACCTTGCCATTTTTGCTCTTTGTCAAATATATGGCTCTTTGTCAAAAGTTGGGGTAGCCATTCGTAAAATTGGAATTACGTCAAGGTGTTCTATGCAAGAACACCTTGCCGTTTTTTGCTCTTTGTCAAATATATCTGTTATATCTCCCTGCGAAACCATTCCTTCATGGTGCTAAGCACCCGTACAAGCTGCGCTTCACTTATGATATAAGGAACCATTGCGTACATGTAGTTTAAAAATGGGCGGCTGAATACACCGCGCTGATATGCAAATTGCTGATATCCGTTAAGGCTTTCATTGCTATATACCTCCACGCAAACGCAGGCGCCCATTATGCGTATTTCTTTTATACGTTCGTCTTTAAAACCTTTCATTTCGCGCTTGGTTATTTCGCAAATATTATTTATTTTAGACATATAGTCATCTCGCTCGAATATTTCTATGGATTTTAATGCCACAGCGCAGGCGAGAGCGTTGCCCATAAAGGTAGGCCCATGCATTAGAGCCTTTTCGGGATTGCTATCATAAAATCCGTTAAAAACCTTATGGTTTGCCACTGTGACGGCGTGGCCGATATATCCACCTGTAAGTGCCTTGCCCAAAACAAGTATATCGGGCTGCACCAAATCGGCGACAAAACGGTTGCCGGTGCGGCCAAAGCCCGTGGCAACTTCGTCGAAAATAAGCAGAACATTATACTCGGTACAAAGCTCCCTTGCGCGTTTTAAAAATGATATATCATACATGCGCATACCGCCTGCACCTTGCAAAAGCGGCTCTACAATAAAGCAGTTAAGCACGTTGTGATATTTTATAAACGCATCTTCAAGCTCGCTTATTTGCGTTTTAATATGTACAACATTTTTGCTTTCGCCATAGGCTTTAAGCACAAAATGATAATCCTCGTCGTCGCCTACCTCCATTGCCTTAAAGGTGTCGCCATGATATGCATTTTCAAGTGCCATTACCATAGTGCGTTTTGTTTCGCCTAAATTCATATAATATTGCAAAGCCATTTTCAGGCTTACTTCTACCGCCACACTGCCCGAATCTGAAAAAAAGCAATAATCAAGGTCGCCTGGCAGCCACGCTTGCAGCTTTTCCGATAGCTTTTCTACACTATCATGGGTTAGCCCACCAAGCATTACATGGGAAAATTTACCCGCTTGCGATATAATAGCCTCGTTTAATTCGGCGTTTTTATACCCATGGATTACGCTCCACCACGAGGATACCGAATCAATCATTTTATTATCCTTGGTATATAGATATACGCCGTCTGCATCTATAATTTTATATGGTGCCTTCATGGTTTTCATTTGCTCGTATGGATACCATATCATAAATAATCGCCTCGTTTTTTATTAATATATAGAGAAGTGCAAAACATTGCAGGGAACGGTCTTGACCGTTCCACTCTCGTGAGTTTTACACATTCTTATTTGTACAGCGATAATAACAAATCGGCAGATATGTCAATGCAGTCGTCGCCGTCTTTTACACATGCCAAAACCTTAAGCCCTGTCATATATTCGCACATTTTTATATTATCTTCTTCCATAATATCCATAGGATGAAAATGGTTAAATATAATTCCTTTTACGGGAATGTTTTTCCCTTTCATATATTCTACCGTTAAAACGACACTGTTAATCGTTCCAAGCCCTGCATCGGCAATTATTATTGTGCTAAGCTTTAGCTCTTTAATGATATCTTCAAGCTGAATAACATATTCATCAAAGCAAATAGGGCAAAGTATACCGCCTGAGCCTTCCATGGTAACGTAATCGTATTTATCGCAAACAAGATTAAAACCTTGTTTTACAGTTTCCATTTGCACAGGGTTTCCCTCAAGGCGAGATGCAAGATGCGGCGAAACGGCATTTTCATATATATAATGGCACATTTCGGAAAGAGGCTGGGAAATACCCGACATATTTTTTACTTGCAATGCATCACCGGGTATTAATGTGCCGTCGGCTCGCCGCCGGTTTCCGCTCATGGCGGCTTTATAATATGCGGCGCTTTTACCTAAAGAATTTAGCTTTTTTATAATAAGCCCCGTAACATATGTTTTGCCAATGTCGGTGCCTGTGCCTGTGATAAATATATTTTTACTCATTGCAAATTTTCGCCTCAAACCCTAATTTTTTTATAAGTTTCATGTCCGTTTCCATCGTAATGCCCGAGGTGGTAAGCATATCGCCCGAAATAGCGGCGTTTGCGCCCGAAGTAAAGCAAGCCTCGCCTTTATCTTCCAAAAGCCCTCTGCCGCCTGCAAGGCGTATTGATGCATCTGGCAAAATAAAGCGATAAACAGCGACGATTCGCTGTATTTCTTCTGCGGTAAGCGTAGTGGATTTTTCAAATGGCGTGCCTTTTATAGGGCTTAAAATATTTACAGGCACGCTTTTAATACCAAGGCTTCTAATGGTGATAGCCATGTCTATTCGATCCTGTGGCGTTTCTTTAGGCAGCCCCATTATGCCGCCGCTGCACACGGTAAGCCCTGCACTTTGCGCCGCCTTTATGGCGTTTATTTTATCGTCGTAGGTGTGGGTGGTGCAAATATTAGGGAAATTGCGCCTTGAAGTTTCAAGGTTATTATGCACGCGTGTTGCGCCTGCCACCTTTATCTTGCTATATTGCAGTTCGTTTAGAAGGCCGAAGGAAACACAAACAGAAATACCCACTTCCTCTCGAATTTGCTTAATTGCGGCGCATGCCTTGTCCACTTCCTTGTCCGACAAAGCCTTGCCCGAGGTAACTATAGAATACCGTAATACGCCTTGCGCATAATTGTGCTTTGCATGTTCGGTGATTTCCTTTGCGCTAAGTAGAGGATATTCCATGGCGGATGTGTGATGCCGCGAGGACTGGGCGCAAAACTTGCAATTTTCAGAGCATTTTCCACTTTTGCCATTGATTATTGTGCAAATGTCGAAAGCGTTGGCGCAAAAATGCTTTCGTATTTCGTTTGCCATGGAGCATAGCTCCTCAAGAGGCTCATTATATAGTGCAAGTGCGGTTTCTGCGCTAATTTCTTCGCCGCTTAAAACGCGATTTTTAATTTCCTCAGTAAATGTCATGATACAGATATTTCCTTTCTGTGCAAAACAGAAATAATTCTTTTGGCAAGCACTGCGCTTAAAATGCAAAGCGCAATATCACCGGGAACAGCAAGTATAAAACAATATAAAACCAGTGGCCAAAGCCCTATAGGCGAGCCTAAATAGAAATTGCTGATTAAATAATAATAGGCCATTCCGAAAATATAAACGATAGCAAGGCCTGTAAAATTTGCAATTAAAAGCTGTTTATAAGTGGCGCGTTTGTGTTTGTTTGCAATGATGCCCGTAACATATGCCGCGGCGGCAAAGCCGAGAATATAGCCAAAGCTTGGGTTAAACAAATACCCAATGCCGCCCCCCTCCGCAAACACAGGCAGCCCCAAAAGCCCCATGAAAATATAGGCGGCAACGCTTGCAAAGCCCAGCTTTCCACCAAGCAAAAGCCCTGCCAACATGGTGAAAAGAAATTGCAAGGTAAATGGCACTACGGGTATGGGAATACGTATAAATGCGCCAACGGCAATTAATGCAGTGAAAAGCGCACACAAAATTAAATCTTTAGTTCTGATTTTCGTCATAAAAATAATTCTCCGATTAAAGTTTAATGCTAATTTCCCCTGAGGACAGGCTTTCTTCTGTGCCGTCCTCGTATTTCACACACAGCCTGCAAGCGTCATCAATATCCGTTACAATTGCGCTTTTAGATGTGTTTTTAGATAAAACCGAAACTTGCTTTCCCATAACAAGGCTAAGGCTACGATATTTTTCAGTATAAAGAGCAGTGTCCATATTGCTGTAATAAAATATCAGCCTGTTTAGAAACTCCGCCGCCAATCTGTTTCGCCCGTCGCTTTGCTTTGTGCTTAAAATATTGCCTGCAATGCCGCAAAGGTCTTTTGTAAAGCCCTCATTTGGCAGATAAACATTTGCTCCAACGCCAAGCACCACGTATTCAAGCATGCCGCTTTCCATGCCAAATGCCGCCTCGGTTAAAATGCCGCACACCTTTTTATTATCTATAAATATGTCGTTTACCCATTTAATTTGCGCTTTTACGTGAAACACAGTATCAATAGCTTCGCACATTGCCACTGCCGCCATGGTAGTGATATTAACAGCTTGCAAAGGCGAATAATTTTGTGGGCGCAGCAAGCTGCTCATATATAGCCCTGTGTTTTTCGGCGAATAAAAGCTGCGCTTAAACCGTCCGCGACCAAGAGTTTGCTCGTTTGCCACAGCGGTATATCCTTCTGCGGCGCCCATTACGGCCTTTTCACGCACATAAGCGTTTGTAGATGTTACCGTGGGTAAAACGATAATTTCTGCGCTTTGGCTTTCGGCATTAAGCAGATTTTTTATTGTAATTGCCGATAAAACATCATTTTCAGGGGAAAGGCAATACCCTTTATTGGTAACTGCGTTTATGACATAGCCTTCGCCTTGCAGCGATTTCACGGCTTTCCAAATGGCAGTTCTTGAAATGCAAAGTTCGTTTGCAATATCCTCGCCCGAAAAATATTCGCCTTGTTTAAGACTTAGAAATGTAAGTAGCTTTTCTTTAGTTGTTATTTTAATCACCCCTAGCTATAAAATAATACTGCAAAAAAAAGGCATTGTCAACCACAAATAATATAGTGGTTGACAATGCTTGCTATTTAATTTTCCATATATTTGCTTCATACGGGCGCAATATCTCGCAGGATATCTCGCCATAGTTTGAAAACAATCTTCCGCCATTTGGAGTTTTTCGCCGTTTTAAGTTCTTGTCGCTTAAATTGCACTCAATATACAGCGTTTCACATTCGTTTTTGCGCGTATAGGTGAACAAATCTTTCGCCTTTTTATGAGCAAAAGCGATTTCGCCATATTGCAAAACAGCATGTTCTTTTCTAAAAGCAATCAATTTTTGATAAAAGCATAAAACAGATGCATCATCGCTTTGCATACTTTGCACATTGTAGGTTTTATAATCATCGTCAAGCACAATCCACGGTGTAGCCCTTGAAAACCCTGCGTTTTCGCTATTGCTCCACTGCATGGGCGTTCGTGCATGATCCCTTGTGCCTGCTAAAAGCTTTGCAAAAGCGTCTTTTTCACTCATGGTTTTGCACAAATCTTTATACAAATTAAGTGATTCCACGTCGCGCAAGTCATTAATGGAGGTAAAATTTTGGTTTACCATGGCAAGCTCTTGCCCTTGGTAAATAAAGGGCGTACCGCGCAGTGTAAGCTGCATGGTTGCTAATAATTTGCCTAAAACATCGCGAAATTGCGCATTTGGGTTCACCTTCGATATCATGCGTGGGTTATCGTGATTTTCGTAAAACAAAGACAATTGGCAGTGGTTTGTATAATGCTCTGTCCAGTCAATGATATTAGCTTTAAAATAATTGAGGTCATATAAATAATCGTCAAAACGCGCATGGCCGGGGGTTTCTAAATGGTCAAAGGAGAAAACCATGTCTAGCTCTTCGCGGTAATCCGCAGTTAATAATTTGCTCATTTCCATACCAGTTCCGGGTGTTTCGCCTACTGAAAAGGCATTGTATGGGGCGAAAGCTTTTTCTTTAAGCTCTTTTAAATATTCGTGCAGCCGTGGCCCGTAAAAATAATGTTCCACGCCTTTATATCCCATTAAAGCACCGATACATTCGTTGCCGTTTGGCAGATTATCAGCCTTTGAAATGTAATTTATCACGTCCATGCGAAAGCCGTCCACGCCTTTTTGCAGCCACCACTGAACCATGCTTTCAATTTCATGGCGCAAATCTTCGCTTTCCCAGTTTAAATCCATTTGCTTTGGCGAAAATAAATGCAAGGCATATTTGCCGTTTTCTTTTATATATTTCCACGCGCTACCGCTGAAAAACGAACTCCAGTTATTCGGCTTATCTCTAAAAATATAATAATTGGCATATTTGGAATTAGGCTCATGAATTGCTTTTTGAAACCATTCGTGTTCGTCCGAGGTGTGGTTTACCACCAAATCCATTATCAGCCGCATGCCGCGAGCATGTATTTCGGCAAGCAGTGCGTCAAAATCCTCCATAGTGCCAAACTCTGCCATTATTTTCTTGTAATCGCGTATATCATATCCGTTATCATCGTTTGGCGAATCATAAATGGGCGAAAGCCAAATAGCGTCTATGCCAAGCTGCTTTATATAATCCAGCTTTTCAATAATGCCCTGTATATCGCCTATTCCGTCGCCATTGCCATCGCAAAAGCTGCGTGGATAAATCTGATAAAACACAGCTTCCTTCCACCATGCTTTCGCGGCAGGGCAATTGTCTGTAAGGGGAGTGTCTTTTTCGCTGTTTAAAAGGTTAAGCAGCGTTGTTACAAAATTGTCGTCAATCTGCTTTTTTAATAGCTTAGGCAGCGTTTTAAGCTTTATATTACTAGCAATGGGGTTAGTAATCAGTGCTTCGCTATAGCCCATTTGCAGTAATATTTTTTTGATAATATCCTTGCCTACAGGGTTTGCAAATACGTCTTTTATGCGGTTATTTTCAGTTAGCATAGCTTTACACCTGTTCCTTGCCGATATCGCCGCGTTCTTCTAAATCCACAATTATTTTATCAAACATTTCTTTGTCGATTTTAAACTTAGTATGATATATTACATAGCTTACCAAAATGGCAATAAGCGGCAAAATCATCATGACCATTTTCATCATTAAAAGCCCTTCGTCTGTCACGTCGGCAGGAGTTGCGGCGGAGTTTATCCCGGAAATAATCACAGTAGCCGAAACCAAGCCGCTTGCTATTGCGCCACCTATTTTGTTGATAAATGGCTGCACAGAGAAGGTAATGCTTTCGTTGCGGTTGCCAAGCTTCCACTGGCCATATTCCACAGTATCGGTTAAAAACATAAGCATTAGCAGCTGGATAAACGCCTGCCCCACAAATATTAATATACCTGCAAGACCTATAGGTATCATGTTCATAGGGGAGAAAAAGAAAATTACATATCCGATAACCACTAAAATTGTGGCAAATCTATATAGCTGCTTGCGGCTGAATTTGTTTGAGAAAACAGGGAAGATTATCAGCGCCGCAAGCTGCGAGATGCCAAGTATTGCGGCAAACACGGAATACATACCTTCGTTTTTGAAAGCGTATTTGAAAAAATATGTGCCAAAGGACGTTGTGGTGCAATATCCAATCATAAATAATGCCATAGAAATTGCCACGTATAAAAGCTGGTCGTTTTTAAACAGCACACCAAACATTTCTTTTAAAGATGTATTTTCTTGCTTTACATGCAAGCCTTTGTTTTCTTTTACACCAAAAACAGTAAAGCACAAAAAAGCCCAAGTTATAAGCACGATGCCAATTGCAACCATTAGCCAAGCCTTTTTATCTCCGCCAAGTGCGTTTGTAACAGGCAAAATGCCTACAACTGTTGCAAATAGCCCCACGTTTGCACAAATGCGCGCAAACGCGCCTGTTTTTTCACGTTCTTTTTGGTCCACGGTTAAAGACGGCAGCATAGACCAGTACGCAATGTCGTTTGCCCCATATATCAAATCCCAAAGTAGATAAATTATCACAAAGGATACTATGTATGCGCCGTCCTTTAGCCCCATGTCTAGGAACAAAAGCACGGTTAATATACCACCGAAAAATCCGCCCAAAACAATCCACGGCTTAAATTTGCCAAAGCGAGAGCGTGTATTATCCACTAAAAATCCCATAATCGGGTCGTTTACCGCGTCAAATATGCGAAGGGCGGTAAATACGCCTGTCATCCACCACATTACCGTGTCTGATAGGTTTAACACATCTGTAAGATAGAACAGCAAATACATGCTCACCATGGTATAAAGCATATCTCTGCCAATTGTGCCAAGGCCAAAAAATACTCTGTTGCGTTTAGCAATGCTTTTCATTTTTCATTCCTCATCATTCTCTTTTTTTATAATATAAAGATTAGAACCGAAATCTCCGAGCATGCGTATGTTTTCGCTATAGCCTGTGCCTATAAATTGCTCTGTAAGTGGCACGCCTGCCGCAAGGGCGTTAGCAGAGCAGGTGTAATTTTCTACGCAGTCTGTTAAGCTGTAGTGCCTGTTGGCAACCCGCAGCACTATACCGTCAGGGTTAAGCGCGATAGGCAAAATGTGCTTTACAAGGCCGCCAAAGCGCTCTATATAAAGCTTTTGCGGGCGAGTTTTCACTGTATATCTGCCTTTATTTAGGCCCTTTACCACAAGCTTGTCGCTGCTTTCGCTTGCGGTAGCCAAGGTTTGGAACAATCCGCTTATTGCGCTTTCGCCGTCATCGCTCACTACTTGCCACATCACCTTGTTGGGCTTATATGTTTTCACTCTCGAAAATATACCATATTGCAAAATACGTCTATATTGCTTGTAAAACGCTATTTGCTCGGCGATATCTTTTTTCTCCTCTGGCGTAAGCTCTTTTAAATCAAGCTCATAGCCAAGGCACCCAAAGCAAGCTACGTTAAATCTGGTTGCAAGGGGAGTTTCTCGCAGTGTTTGCTGATGTGGCGCTTGGGAAACATGCGCGCCCATGGTGGATTGCGGATAAAAATACGATAAGCCTGTTTGTATTTTAAGACGCTCTATAGGATCGGTGTCGTCAGACGCCCATATTTGCGGGCTAAAGCAAAGCATGCCAAGGTCAAAGCGGTTGCCGCCGCTGGAACAGCTCTCTAGCAAAATATGCGGTCTTGGGCTGAAAATACGCGTTAATATTTCGTAAAGCCCCATTATATATCGGTGATAAAATTCGCCTTGGTTTTGTATGGCAGAGGAAAAGCTTTCTGCAATATGGCGGTTCATATCCCATTTAACATATTTGATATTTGCACTGTCCAGTACGGAGCAAACACTATCTACAATGTAATCACGTACTTCTTTTTTGCATAAATCCAATACTAATTGGTTTCTTCCAAGTACAGGCTTTTTACCTATAAGGGTTACAGCATATTCGGGGTGCTTGCGATATAAGTCGCTGTTTTCGTTTACCATTTCAGGCTCAAACCATAGGCCGAAATCCAGCCCTAATCCGTTTATCTTTTCGGCAAAGGCTTTCATGCCGAGGGGTAATTTTTGCGTATTTACGTTATAATCGCCAAGCCCTGCTTTGTCGTCGTTTCGCTCTCCAAACCAGCCATCATCAAGCACAAAAAGCTCCACGCCGATACCTTTCGCTTGCTTTGCAAGCTGTAAAAGCTTGCTTTCGTTAAAATCGAAAAAATGCGCCTCCCAGTTGTTTAGCAAAACAGGACGTTCTTTGCCTTTCCAGTTGCCGCGCACGATATTTTCGTTTACGAAGGTGTGCATGTGGTGGCTTACGCCGTTTAAACCGCAATTGCTGTAGCTCATAGCACATTCAGGCGTTTCAAACTGTTCGCCATCTGCAAGCACCCATTCAAAGCAATGTGGGTTAATGCCCATCATCACCCTTGTATATTCTCGCTCGCTTTTTTCTGCCGCGCTGTAATGGTTGCCGCTGTAAACCAAATTGAACGCATATGCATTTCCATGCTCCTCGGTGGCGTCTTGCTCTGCCAGCATAATGGCAGGGTTGTGGCGGTTACTGCTTGCGCCTGTAGTGGAAGAATTTACCGTAATGCCGTAGCCCACTGCTTGTTTATGTAAGTTTGCCTCCTTTATCCAGCCACCGTCTAAGGTGTATAGAAGAAAGCTTTCATCTGGTATATCTATAAGCATGCTCATCATTCGCCGTATGGTTATCTGTACTTTAGCCTTGTTCCTCAGTACGGCTCTGCGCGTTATTACATCTGCTTTTTCAAAAACAGTATAGTATAAATCTAAAAACACATTATGAAAAGTATCTTTCATGGTTATTATCAAGGTTTGCGCTTCGCCGTATGCACTTGGAAGTGCTTGCATTGGCACACAGCCGTCTTTTATTTCGTGCCCAAAATACACAAAATCGCTTACAAAGCTGCCGTCAGGCATCTTAACCTCAAGTGGGCTTTGGCGATAATCCCCGCGCCCGTTGCACGACCATTCAAGGCAGAGGTTATCAAGGCAGTATTCGCTGTCTAATTCGCTGTACAGCACATTACTGCCCACTTGGATTTTACGCTTTTGCGCCAACGCGTCCGCAAAATCGTATTCTGTTAATGCCGCACCATAATATATATGCTCTAAATGTCCAAACTTTGTTTTTCTGAAAAGATAACAGGTATTTGCCGTGTCTAGCCTAAATTCCGCTTCTTTCACATTAATCAAGTGTGACCTCCCAGCCATATTTTGCTATTAATATGTCAAGTTATAATTTGTGCGTATATTATTACTTTATAATTCTTGCCTAGCGATGTATGCGTGGCAAATGCCGCTATGCTATAATATTGAATGTGTATTTACACTATTATATATGCTCTAAGCGGTATTCGTTGCCGCCTATAAGTGAAATAAGCGCAGATGCGCCATTATCTATGGTTTCAAAAGGCAAATTCCATTGAAGGCTTTGCAAAGCGGCAAAACTTTTAATTGTAACCGTGCAGGAATATTGCGGCTTTAGGGTGATAGACGTTACAATTCCCTTTTGCATGGCTGCGCTGACAAGCAGCCCGTTTTCTGCACGCAGATTTTCAAAGGAAAGCTCTTTTTCTCGCCATTCGTCAGGTATCGCAGGGAAAAACTCTAAGCTGCTGTCTTCCGTTTGCAATAGCATTTCTTGCAAAGCGTCGGCGGCGCACATATTTGCCTCAAGGGTAAATGGGCGGTAATGAAAGGTAGAGCTGCCACGCTTTTTATAATCACCATTTAAATGAAATCCATTTTGCGAACAAAAATTGCGCCAAAACACTTCCAGCTGATATGCCGCTCCATTGCCGTTTTTCTGCACGGCATACATTTCCGCCATCCACGTAAAGGAAAATCCAACCCAATATCCACTGCCCAAACGCTCTAAATCCAGTATGGTTGCATCTATTATACGGCGGTTTTCTTCGCAGGTATATGGCAAAAGCCGCAAAGGGTGTATAGCCATAGCGTGGGAAAAATGGCGATGAGATTCGTTTAAGCTTTCGTCCGGGCTTATCATTAAAACACCGTTTTCCGCTATAGATAGCGGCGGCAGCTTAGACAAAACAGCTTGCCATTTTGCCTCGTCGCCGCTATTCATCTCTTTAGAAAGCTTAATAAGCGCAGTAAATAAATAACGCATCATAGACAAATCGTAATTGCTGTTTGGTGTTACAAAGGACTCTATTAAATCGTCGTGAATTTCAGGAGAGGAGGAAATGGGCAGATATAAAAATCCGTCCTTCTCCTCTAATATGCTAAGAATAAATTCGGCAGTTTGCGACAAATACGGATATGCCTTTTCGCGCAAAAACGCTTTATCACCTGTAAAACGATAATGGCGTTCAAATGCTTGGCAAAGCCAAAGCTGGTTAGTGGGGGAGAGGGAATACATGCCCCAGCCCCCAAGCGGCGCGCCATCAAGGGACATGGTAGATGGCATGCAAATACCCTTTGCGTCATAAAAGCTTTTGGCAAAGCTGCGTGCGCAGCCTACCATGCTCCATAAATAATCTATAAAGCTTTCGCCCTCGCTGATATGGTTCGCTTTTAAATAGGAATAATAGCTCATTTGCGTGTTTAGGTCGTGATGATAATCGCCCTTCCATGGTGGCAGAGCGCCGTCGTCGGCAGTCCATACGCCTTGTAGCGGCATGGGGTAACAGCCACGGCGAGAGCAAGACGCCAAAAGATAATTAGTGATATACCAGTTTTTTTCAAATAGTATGTCGGGCAAAGAAACACTGCTTTCTCCCCAATATTTGCCCCACCATTCGGCATGAAATGCAAAGGCTTTGCTGTATCCTGTATGTAACGCGTCATCAAGCAGAGCAAGGCTGTCCTCTACCCAGCTTGCACCGTCGTTTGAGGTAGCCACGTAAAAGCACAAGGTTGTTTCGCCGCCTGTTTCCACGGCGTTTACAAACAAGCCGTAAGAAAAGCTTTCGCTGATTTGCTGTGTAAAATAGCAGCTTGTCCCATTATGTACAAGCTTAGGCTCTTGATAAAACAAAGCTTTTAGCGAGGATGTGTTCCCGCTATCCACAATTTTGTCGTCAGATGCGACGGAGCCTTTTATACTGTATTCGGGATTTTCTATTTTATAATTAAACGCCGAAAGCGGCTTATTAATATGTATAAATCCGCATTTTTGCGTGGCATGTAAAAACGAGGATATTTGTATATCGTCAATAGATATTTCGGCGCAGGCGGTGGATAAATCCAGATAAGAAGAAACGTTATTATCACAGCCAAAATCAAATATCAGCTTTCCGGCAGGTAGCTTAGACGGCAAGGTGTGGTTATATGGCGCATCAAAAACATCGCGAATACCCTTCACGTCACCGCTTTTGGCAAGGCGCACCATTGTGGCGTAATTAAAAAGCGGGCTTTTTACACCGGGAAAAGGCGTGGTGTCCCATATATCGCCCCTATCCATACTAAATCTCAAGCCGCGCGCACCGCCCCATATTAGTGCGCCGCAAAGGCCGTTGCCAAGTGGCAGAGCCTCGTCCCATCTGGTTATTGTTTTAGCTATGGAAATGTTGCAACATTTTTGTGGAATTGCGGACATAATTATTCCTCCGTTTATATTTATTGCTTAAATCTGTGAGAATTGCGGTATTCGCGTGGAGACGTTTTCTCAAGCCGTTTAAAGGATTGAGAAAAATAGCTAGGTGACGAAAACCCAAGAATATTGCTTATTTGCGCCAAAGAATGGTCCGTATTTGCCAAAAGATATTTGCTTTCGCGAATACGCCTTTCTATAAGATAGTTGATAGGCGAGATGTTATACTCGCGCGTAAATGCGTGCATTAGATAAAATTTATTTAAGTGCGTAAGCTCTGCCAAAAAATCTATGGTTATATTTTCGGGATAATTGGCGTCGATGTATTTTTTGGCTATGCTGCAATCCTTATGGTCAAGCCCGTCTGAAGGCACAGCCTCGCCGTCTACATATCTGAATATGCGTATTAATAATGTTTCAAGCAAATTACAGCATAGCCGCTCGTGCCATTCGTTCTTGCTTTCAATTTCTTTTAGCATGGTTTTAACAAGGGAGGCAATTTCATCTTGCTTGTCTTTAAAATTGTGCCGAATAAACAGTAAATCATTTTCGCTGCTCGACGTAAATTCAACGTTGTCGATACCGAAAACAACATATTCTAAAGGATCTGCCAATGTGCCCACTTCGGTATGCTCAATGGACGGGTTAATGATAAGCACATCATCTCGCCCCACGTTTAAATATTTACCTGCTATATAAAATTGCCCCGTTCCACGCAGGCAGTAAAACAGCTCCACGCATGCGTGGGAGTGGGGCGTGGAATGCCAATCTGTGTCGGATTGGGCAAAAGATATATACATTAGCTTAGCATCTGTATAAGGGGATTTTTCCTGTGATATATCATAACGTATAGTGCTAATGTTGACCAGCTCCTTAATTAAGCAATTATTTATAAATTTTTCTGTAAACATGTGGTTAAATACATGCTAAAAACAAAATTTTAATGTCGATTTTTTATCACTATAAAATGTAAAAAGCATTATTTCACATGTTTACTTTATATTATATGCTTTCCGGTAGTTATTGCAATGATAAAATCATATTAAAACAGCGTTTTGGAACATATTACAAACAGGTTTTAAATTTTTTGTATAATATTAATATAAAATGATAATTGCTTATAGAGCTTTTATGGGCAATATGCATAACAGAGCATTATATCTAAAGAATTAAGCAGTAACCGACTTGTTCTTTATCGGCCTTTCGCTTATACTAGTGGAGCAATGGCGTTACATGATGACGCTTAAGAAATTTGCTAATTTATAGGAGGACAAACATGAAAAAAGTACTTGCACTAGCACTATCAGCAGCATTGGCAGTAACTGCATTTGCAAGCTGTGGTAAAGCACCTGCTTCCACACCTGCATCTACACCTGCATCAACGTCTGCACCTAAAGCAGAGCCTGTAACATTAACCTACTGGTCAATGTGGACAGCAGAAGAAGCACAGGGCGTTGCTATTCAAAAGGGCATAGATGATTATATGGCAAAAACAGGCAATGTAGTTAAAGTTGAGTGGAAGGGCCGCGACATCAAAACCCTTATCCAAGCTGCTCTTGACTCCAAAACAGAAATCGACATCTTCGATGAAGACTTCTTGAATATCGCTACTAAATACGGCAAAAGCTGCCTAGATTTAGACGAAATGGCAAAAGCAATCGATTACGATTCTTATGCTATTCCGGTTCTTCCGAAAACAGTACGCGAAGCTGCAGGCGGCCTAAAGTGCATTCCTTACCAGCCGTACACCTCCGGCATTTTCTACGATAAAGCCGCTTTTGAAAAAGCCGGCATTAAAGCAGAGCCGAAGACATGGGCAGAGCTACTTGACGCATGCGAATTGCTGAAAAAAGCCGGTTATGTGCCATTAGCACAGGACGACGCTTATGTAAACTACACACTTGGTTTCTTACTTGCCCGTTACATCGGACAAGATGGCATCAAAGACGTTATTGCTAAAGGCAATTGGGCGGAAACTCCCGAAGTGCTAAAAGCTGTAGATGACATTGCCAACCTACAAGCAAAGGGCTATTTGTCCAAAACAGCACCTGATACTTTCCCAGAAGGCCAGAACGAAATTGGTTTTGGTAAAGCCGCAATGGTTGTAAACGCATCATGGGTACCACAAGAAATCACAAACAATACACAGTGTGATATCCAGTGGGGCATGTTCAACTTCCCTTCAGTAGAGGGCGGAAAAGATGCAGCTACATTTGCTAACGTTGGTGCACAGGGCTTTGCTATTCCTGCAAACTCTGCACATCCTCAAGAAGCATTCGATCTAATTGCAATGCTAACATCAGGCGAAACAGATAAAGCAATCGCCGATGGTTCAAACGGTATTCCTGCCGATACACGCAACACAGAGTGGCCTGCACTTATCGCCGGCTGCCAAGAGCCGTTCAATGCTCTTACAGGTATCTACGAGTGGGACTGCGGTCTTGATATCGATCCTGATATCCAAACAGTTATCACAGATAATATCAAAAAAGTATTCTCCGGCAAATTAGACGGCAAGGGCTTTGTTGCAGCATTAGAAGCAGCAGGCACACCAAAAGCGAAATAGTAAAGTTTTAGTTTGATTATATGGTGGTGACATCGTTTAGGCGTTGCCACCACCATATTTATTTTTGTAGGTAAGGCCTTGCATGTAAGGCAAAATTCGCGCACAGGCTGATTATTAAGAAAGGGGTATAATAATGAAAAAAAGCAAACCGATGATTATCGCGTTTCTAACCCCAGCACTTTTGTCGTTTCTTATTATGTATCTTTATCCGGTTGTAAGAACAGTAATAATGTCGTTTTTTAAAGTTGAAAACATTACAACACCACTTAGCGAATGGAGTTTTGCAGGTATTCGCAACTTCATAAATCTTTGGCAAAGTTCAACCTTTCGCACTTCAATAGTAAACATGTTAAAAATATGGTTTATCGGAGGATTAATTGTTTTGGCCATTTCAATGCTTATGGCTGTAATCCTCACAAGTGGCGTGCGCTGCAAGGGCTTTTTTCGCGCAGCTATTTATTTGCCTAATGTTATCAGTGCAATTGCATTGGCTACCATGTGGACACAGTTTGTGTTTAGCCAAAAGTACGGTCTGATAAAATCTATATTCGAGTTTTTCGGTATGGAAAATGCGGCAAATATCAATTGGATGTCAACGGACATGAAATTCACTTCAATGATGATTGCATTCTGCTTTGGTTCGGTGGGATATTATATGCTGATTTTCCTTTCGGGGATAGAGCGTATTCCGCCGGAGCTATACGAAGCAGCTACTATAGATGGCGCCAGCAAGGTAAACGCAGTATTTTCCATTACATTTCCTTTGCTAAAAGGCGTATTCAAAACTAACCTTACGCTTTGGAGCGTAAATACAATTGGCTTTTTTGTATGGAGCAAAATGTTTTCTCCTTTGCTTAGCGAAACTTCAACAATTACACCGCTTGTATATATGTTCGACACGGTTTTTGGCACAAAGGGCACCACGGCTTCCCGTGACGCAGGCGCAGGCGCGGCTTTAGGCGTAACGCTTACTTTGTTTGTGCTTTTAACATTCTTTGTGTTAAACAGGCTGATTAAAGATAACGATCTTGAATTTTAATTGAAGGAGGTGCTTTTCAATGGCGAAAGAAAAAAAGATTAGAGAACCATTTAAACTCCAAAAAGAGGCAAAGCTGCTTCCGGGATATATTATTATAGCTCTTTGGGTAGCTTTTACAGCAGTAATTTTATTATGGATACTTGGCGCAAGCCTTTCTACGGCAAAGGATATATATTCAGGTGCAGTGTTTGAATTTAATTCAGGGCTGAATTTTAAAAACTATGTTTCTGCGTGGAAATCACAAAATATCGCGGTGTTCTTTGCAAACTCCGTGCTATATGCCACAACCTCGTGCGTGTTTACACTTTTGATGTCTGCACCTGCGGCATATGTGCTTTCTCGTTTCGTTTTTCCGGGCAGTAAATTTATAAAAAGTGGTTTCGTTACGGCAATGAGCATACCTGTTATAATGATTGTATTGCCTGTGTTCAGCCTTACCAGTTCGCTGAATATCGGCAACTCGCGTTGGCTGCTAATTGTGCTTTACACGTTTTTAAACGTACCCTTCACAACAATATTTTTACTCAATTTTTTCGGCACGCTTTCACCTACATTTGAAGAAGCTGCGGCTGTAGACGGCTGCCCACCGATGAAAACCTTCTGGAAAATCATGCTACCGCTTGCACAGCCCGGCATGATTACTGTTGCTATTTTCAACTTTCTCGGTGTGTGGAACGAATACTTTTTAGCGCTTATATTTGCAGGCTCAAATGAGATGAAAAACGTGGGCGTGGGCTTATTCGCAATGGTAAATGCCATGAAATCCACAGGTAACTTGGGTGGATTATTCGCGGCAGTTGTAATTGTGTTCTTGCCAACATTCATTATCTATGTTTTCATGTCCGATAGAATTATCGGCGGTGTTACAGGCGGCGGCGTAAAAGGCTAATCAATTAAACAATTTTACAGATATAATTTATTGTTAAGACAGTGCTTGTTAATTGTCTTGAAAAGGATGAAATTGATATGGAAAATAATATTTTAAAAGGCCGCGTAACTATCCCAACAGATGTTGACGTAGTGCCCGAAACACTGGAGCTGTTAAAGCGCTGGGGAGCAGACGCTATCCGCGACTGCGACGGTACCGATTATCCCGAGGAGCTGAAAAGCGTAGATGCAAAGGTGTATTCTACATACTATACAACGCGCAAGGACAATGCATGGGCAAAGCAAAACCCCGACGAAGTGCAGCAATGCTATTTGATGACAGGGTTTAACACTGCCACAGGCAAATCCCTTCGCATAAACTTAATGCAGGGCGTATCAAAGGAATTGATGCAGGTAAATACACGCGACGACATTAAGCGTTGGTGGGAAGTAATGGACCGTTCTCAAGGTACAGTAGTACCTGCAAACGAGTGGAGCTACGATGAAAAAACAGGCGAAGTGGTATTGGAAAGCGCAAAGCTTTTTCATCAGTACACAGTAAGCTTTCTTGCCTATTTAATCTGGGATCCCGTGCATATGTACAATGCAGTAACAAACAATTGGCAAAACTTCGAGCATCAGATTACCTTCGATGTGCGCCAACCCAAAACCCATAAATTCACCATGGAGCGTCTGCGCAAGTTTATCGCAGAGCACCCTTATGTAAATGTAATACGCTACACCACGTTTTTTCATCAATTCACACTTGTGTTTGATGAGCTAAAGCGCGAAAAATATGTGGATTGGTATGGCTATTCAGCATCAGTATCTCCGTTTATTTTAGAGCAGTTTGAAAAAGAAGTAGGGTATAAATTCCGTCCGGAATTTATCGTAGACCAAGGCTATCACAACAATCAATATCGTGTACCGTCTTCAGAATTTAAAGATTTTATGGCGTTCCAACGCCGAGAAGTGGCAAAGCTTGCAAAAGAAATGGTAGACATCACACACGAATGTGGTAAGGAAGCCATGATGTTCTTAGGCGACCATTTTATCGGCACAGAGCCGTTTATGGACGAATTTAAAACCATAGGCATAGACAGCGTGGTAGGCTCTGTAGGCAACGGCTGCACACTAAGGCTAATAAGCGACATACCCGGCGTAAAATACACCGAGGGACGCTTTTTACCATACTTTTTCCCCGATACCTTCCACGAGGGCGGAGATCCTGTGAAAGAGGCAAAAGAAAACTGGGTAACGGCACGACGCGCAATTTTGCGTAAGCCTATAGACCGCATCGGATACGGCGGCTACCTAAAGCTAGCTTGCGAATTTCCGGATTTCATTAGCTATGTAGAAAGTGTTTGCAACGAATTTCGTCTTTTGTACGAAAACGTTAAGGGCACAACGCCATATTGCGTAAAAACTGTGGCGGTGCTGAATAGCTGGGGCAAGGCACGTTCATGGGGCTGCCATATGGTGCATCATTCGCTGTATCAAAAGCAAAACTACAGCTATGCAGGCGTGATAGAAGCACTTTCTGGCGCACCATTTGATGTAAAATTCATC
>JAVWZM010000012.1:0-42106 GCA_036661035.1 Oscillospiraceae bacterium | reverse complement strand
CAACTTGACTAATTATTGTCTTTGTAAACAACCTTTTGTCAAGTTGCATACAGCAAAGACGAGTGGTTCAGTTGGACAATCAAAAGTAAAATTGCTGTACAATAAAGGGCAATGGAGGGCGGCAAATGTATTATTACAAAGGCTTTTCGCGCCACGCAAATCAAATATTAGAGGGTGCGCGTAAAATAGCCGGTGAAATGGGGCATATTTTTGTAGGCACCGAGCATTATATTTTGTCGGTGCTGCGGTATGACAGAGGCGCGGCAGCAGCTTTTTTGGTAGAAAAACAAATTTTCGGCTGCGATGTGGAGCATATGGTGGAAAAAGCCTTGGGAAAAGGAGAAAAAACCTATTTAACTCCAAATGACTTTTCTTCAAGGCTTATTAAATGTATGGATTTTTCGGCAATAGCTGCGCGTGCAGTAAGTGCGCAGCATATCGAGGCAGAGCATCTTTTATCTGCAATTTTGGAAGATGAAAATGCAGGCGGTACGCGAGTGTTAACTAAAATGGGTATGCAAACAGGTGGCGCGGCGCGCGAATGTACACGCCTTTTAGGGCAAAGCCCATATCAAGGCTCCTCATCTAAGACGTCGCCACAAGCCCAGCGCGGCAGTGGCCGCATATCAGATAAATTTACAAGGGATTTAACACGCCTTGCAGTGCAGGGCAGAATAGATCCTGTGCTAGAGCGTGATACGGAGCTTGCAAGAGTAATTCAAATACTTTGCCGACGCCAAAAAAACAACCCTTGTCTTATAGGCGAGCCTGGCGTTGGCAAAACGGCAGTTGCAGAAGGCTTGGCACTGCGCATTGCACATGGAACTGTTCCAAAGCAGCTTTTAAATAAACGGGTTCTGTCTGTTGATATATCGGGAATTGTTGCAGGAACAAAATACAGAGGTGATTTTGAAGAGAGGCTCAAGGGGTTTTTAGAGGAAATAGCGCGTGATAAAAACTCCATATTATTTATTGACGAAATTCATTCTATAGTCGGTGCCGGTGCTGCCGAGGGGGCAATAGACGCATCGGGTATATTAAAGCCTGCCCTTGCACGCGGAGAGATACAGCTTTTGGGCGCAACCACAATTACCGAATATCGCCGTTTTATAGAAAAAGATGCGGCTTTGGACAGACGCTTCGGCAAGGTGCTTATTGAAGAACCATCATGCGAAGGGGCACAGCGCATTTTGCAGGGCTTGCGGGAAAAATACGAAGAATACCACGGTGTACACATTACAGATGCCGCTATATCGGCGGCAGTTGGCTTATCATCAAGATATCTTACCGAACGTTTTTTGCCTGATAAAGCACTGGATTTAATAGACGAGGCATGCGCCGCCGCAAGATTAAAAGCAGGCCCTTTATGCAAAACGCCGCCAACAATAGGCACAGAACAAATTGCGGCTCTGGTGTCCGGCATATGCGGTGTGCCTGTGCAGCGTATCACCCAAAGCAAGCAGGCACGCATAGCGTCTTTAGAGGACGAGCTGATGCAAAGAGTGATAGGGCAAAGCGAGGTGGTGAAAACCGTGTCTAACGCCGTAAGGCGTTCGCGCATGGGGTTTTGTGCCGCCGATAGGCCCATGGGCTCGTTTCTGTTTTTAGGCCCAACAGGTGTAGGTAAAACAGAGCTTGCGCGCGCACTTGCCGAAAATTGCTGTGGCACGGCAAAGGCACTTTTGCGTTTTGATATGTCTGAATATATGGAAGCACATTCTATTTCGCGCCTTATCGGCGCACCACCCGGATATATTGGCCACGAAAGTGGAGGGCAGCTTACAGAAGCTGTTCGCCGCCGTCCATATGCTGTGCTTTTATTTGACGAAATAGAAAAAGCACACCCTGATATATGCAATGTTCTTTTGCAAATTTTGGAAGACGGTACGCTTACCGATAGCGAAGGACGAAAAATCAATTTTTGTAATACACTGATTATTCTTACTTCAAACCTTGGCGCAAGGCATTTGGTAAAAGGACAGGAATTTGGCTTTTCTTTAGCCGAAAGCCATGAAACATCTGCAAAAAGCTCTGCAATAGCAGAGGCTAAAACCGCTTTCAGACCGGAACTTATAAACAGACTGGACGAAATACTCGTTTTTAGACGCTTGTCTAAAGATGCGCTTTTACAAATAGGAGAATTAATGCTGAAAGAAGCTGAAAAGCGCGCCGCAAAGCAAGAGATATATTTAACCCACACTGAAGACAGTGTGAAATACCTTGTAGAATGTTCCTATACTCCGCAATATGGCGCGCGCCCACTGCGCAGGGCTATAGCAAAAATGGTTGAGGACTTGCTTGTCAATTCGCTGCTATCAAGTAAAATAACGCGAAATTCTCATTGCGTTCTGGATTTTATTGATGGGAAATTAGTATTAAATCCGTTTTGCACTGTTTTAGTATAATTTGTAAATTAATGTTATTACGAACCAAGTTTTGCAATAAATATAGAAAAATACATGCAGATTAAGGGTTTAGACGGCAATTTTAATAAAATAAGTTTGCGGACTTGTTTATTAAAAAACTCATCTTATGTGCGTGTTATCGCACATGCACAATTAAAACTGTCGCGACAGTTTTAATAAACTGTAATAAATAAACAAAGTTTTTTTGCAAACTAAATATTTTTTTGTTGACAAAATCATTTTATTGAGCTATGATAGCTACAGATAAAGGGAGTAGTTTTAAATTCGACCTCAACAACCGATAGCGATATGCCGTCTGGAGTCGAATCCGTTTAGGTAACAAGACTTTAGCCGCAACGGTATTGCGTCTAAAGTTTTTTTTTACATGTATATTAAAAATATTTGGAGGTAATCTAATGTACGAAAACCAATCAGCACAGGAGGTTCTGGAAGCTCTTGGCTCTTGCGCAAACGGCATTACACAAGACGAAGCTGTAAAGCGCGTTGCACAGTATGGAACAAATGAGCTTAAGGAAAAGGAACCGCCTACCACTTTTCAACGCTTTATTGCGCAGCTTAAAGACCCAATGATTTACATCTTGTTTGCGGCGGCATTTATCTCTTTAATTCTAAAAGAGGCAGGAGATGCCGTTATCATCTTGTGTGTTATCCTTCTTAATGCTGTAGTTGGCGTTATACAAGAGGGAAAGGCACAAAAAGCATTAGATGCACTTAAAAAAATGAGCAGCCCTATGGCACTTTGCAAACGCGACGGCATAGCACGCGAAATGCCTGCGGCAGAGCTTGTACCCGGAGATATCGTTGTGCTTGATGCAGGGCGAGTAATTCCGGCGGATTTACGCCTTACTAAGAGCCAATCTCTTAAAATAGAAGAAAGCGCGCTTACAGGCGAAAGCGTACCTACGGAAAAAGACGCTGCTTATATCGCCGAGGGCGATGTGTCTATCGGAGATAAGCACAACATGGCGTTTATGTCCACGGCAGTTACATATGGCCGCGGCGAGGGTGTGGTTATCGGCACAGGCGAGAAAACCGAAATCGGTAAAATTGCCAAAATGATAAGCGAAAGCAAAGACGAAATGACTCCGCTTCAAAAACGTCTTGCAGACCTTGGCAAAATACTTGGCATTATTACAATAGTAATATGCGTTGCGCTTTTCGGCATAGCCGTTATCCAAAAACGCAATATCATAGAAATGTTAATCACAGCTATCAGCCTTGCTGTAGCCGCAGTGCCTGAAGGCTTACCTGCGGTTGTAACCATAGTGCTTGCCATTGGTGTGCAGCGTATGGTGCGTGTAAACAGCATTGTGCGCCGCTTGCCGGCAGTTGAAACACTTGGCGCTGTCAGCGTGGTTTGCAGTGATAAAACAGGCACACTTACACAAAACAAAATGACAATCACCAAGATTTATACGAATGATACATTCCTTGATGTTTCCGAGCTTAAACCTCAGGAATATCCTGTATTCTGCGAAGGCTTTGTGCTTTGTAACGATGCAACGGTTACAGGCGATGTACGTATTGGCGATCCTACAGAGCTTGCCTTTATAGACATGGGTATCGCTATAGGCGGCACAAGAGAAGCATTAGAAGAAAAGGCTCCTCGTATTAACGAGCAAGCGTTCGATTCAGAGCGTAAGCTAATGACTACCGTACATAAAAAAGACAGCGGCGTAGTGGCATATACCAAGGGCGCTACAGACCGTCTGCTTAAAAAATGCACAAAGATATTTATTAATGGTGAAATACGCCCTCTTACACAGGAAGATAATAATACCATTATGGCTGCTGCAGGCACAATGGCATCGCAAGCCTTGCGAGTGTTGGCACTTGCAGAAAAGCTAGGCGACGAAACCGCTACAGAAGAAGACCTATGCTTTGTTGGGCTAGTTGGTATGATAGATCCGCCACGCCCTGAAGCAAAACAGGCTGTAGAGCAATTTGTTAAAGCTGGCGTTACCACTGTTATGATTACAGGCGACCACCGCGACACTGCATATGCTATTGCCAAAGAGCTAGGCATAGCCAAAACACCTGAACAGTGCATCAGCGGCGACGAGCTTGACGACATGACGCAGGAAGAACTAAACAAAGCAGTAGATCATCTGCGCGTATTTGCACGCGTAAGCCCAACTCATAAGGTTATGATTGTTAATGCGTTTAAAGCAAACGGCAAAATCGTATCTATGACAGGCGACGGTGTAAACGATGCGCCAAGCCTTAAAGCTGCGGATATTGGCGTAGCAATGGGCATCACAGGCACAGACGTTGCCAAGAGCGCGGCAGATATGGTACTTACCGATGATAACTTTGCAACTATCGAAAAAGCTATCGAAGAAGGCCGCGGAATTTATGCAAACATAAAAAAATCCGTTGTGTTCCTGTTAGGCTCTAACCTAGGTGAAGTTATCGCCACATTCAGCGCAATAGCCGTTGGCCTTGCAGCACCGCTAAAGGCAGTGCATATTTTATGGATTAACCTTATTACAGATACACTGCCGGCTCTTGCGCTTGGGCAAGACGATAAACCAAAGGGTATTATGAACCAGCCTCCGCGTAACCCGGACGACAGCCTATTTGCAGGCGGCGGCACATTCCTTATGGTGTTCTATGGTTTCCTAATTGCGTGCATGACCTTGGGCGCTTTCCTAATAGTGCCAATTCGTGCATTAATTGATTCAGGCACTGCAGTATCACTTACAACTATCGGTGCGGCTTTAACAGGCGGTATGCTTGATAAAGCACAAACCTATGCGTTTACTATCTTAGCTGTAAGCCAGCTATGGCACGCCATTGGCATGCGTGATGTTAATACTTCTATTTTCCGCATGAATCATCTAAACAATAAAATGATGATTTTTGCCTTTGTAGCAGGTATTTTCTTACAGTTTGTCAGCACGGAAATTCCTCTGTTCAACGAGCTTTTCGGCACAGTTGGTCTTGCCGCTATGGAATGGTGCGAGCTGATTATATTCGCCGCAACACCTTTGCTGTTCCACGAGATTTTCGTAATTATACGTCATTTGACAGGACAGGATAAAAAAGCTTAAAATCATTCAAAAAAGCACACAGCAGCCGCCACATCGTAGTTGATGTGGCGGCTGTTTGCTTTACGCATGTGCCTTGCACACAAAGCGATATTTCATTTGTTTAAGCTAAATTTGCTGATAGCCATGTATGGGATAGGCTTTAAATAAACAATGTATTTGCCTTGTTCGCAGCCTTATTTGATTAAAATTGTATAAAATGGGAATGTATGCCAATACTCCAAGCATAAACTTATTGTGAGGTGGAAAGATTGGAGCTTGCAGTTAAAGGCATACCCTTTAAGCTGTTTAAAATGCAGGAAGATGCCAACACCGCCGAATACAGGCAGCCAAAGCTTGTGGGCGAACTAAAGGAATGTGTAGAGGCTATTAAACGTAACGAAGCTGTATTTGACAATGTTTTGGCACCGGAGCTTATAGATGCCAGTATTTACGAACGGCAGGCACTTTTATGTAAATACGAATTTTTGCTGCGTGCCATAAAAATGTCTAAACAATAGCTTAAAAACAAAAGGCAAGTTAATTTTAAATTCGGCAAATTGCCTTGAGCCGCCACATAGCTGCGCCGCCCGAAAAGGAGCGACATATGATTTTAGCGCGTACAGTAATGTTGTTTATTGCATTATCAAGTGTGCTTTTTGTAGCGGTAACAGCGTCACGCAGCAAAAGGCCAATGCTGCGTGGCGTTGCCTCTGCCATGTGCGGAATAGCGGCACTAGGCACGGTTAATTTGCTTGCACCATTTACAGATGTAGGGCTTTTACTTAATTATGCCTCGGCATTTGTAGCGGTTGTGCTTAGTGTTCCGGGTGTTATTATGATGCTGATTTTGCGTGTGCTATTGCTATTTTAATGCTTGTAATGTAAAATAATATGTATTAAAACAAAGCCTTGTATTTTCACAGCAATTTTACTTTTTATTGTCCTATTCAAACCCCGTCATTGCTGTATGCAACTTGACAAAAGGGTGTGTACAAAGACAATATAAGTCAAGTTGCTATAAAAGGCTTTGTTTTGCGTTACTTGTATAAAGGTAGTGTTATAATGGATTTTAAATGGATATATTCAAGCAAAAATGCGCAAGATGCCTTTGCGGTACGCACAGAGGTGTTTGTGCATGAACAAGGCTTTTCAATTGCCAATGAGCTTGACAACAAAGACGAAATATCATGGCATATTATAGGGTATAACGATAATGGCGATGCGGTGTGCGCAGCAAGGCTTTTTAGCGAGCATGGAGATATTTGGCACGCAGGACGCATAGCTGTGCAAAAAAGCCTGCGAGGGCAGGGCGTTGGTAAAAAGCTGATACAAGAGATAAAGCAAAAGGCGATATCTCTTGGTGCTGAGTGTGTAGAGCTTGGTGCGCAGTACGACAAGGTGCCTTTTTATGAAAAATGCGGTTTTGTCAGCACAGGCGAGCAATATCTTGACGAGGGCTATCCACATGTGCAAATGAAGTGCAAATTAGCACTTTTATAATTGACTTTTTGGTTTATAGATGTATAATCAAATTGAATAATGGAACGTCGTTCCACAATGTGAAACCAATAATTATGTGAGGTGCATTATGAACAACAAAGCGTTTGATTTAATAACACTTGGCGAAATAATGTTGCGCTTATCTACACCCAGCAACGAAAGATTACAGCGCGGAGATATCTTTGAAAAGCGTGCAGGAGGAAGCGAGCTTAATGTCGCGTCCGGCGTGTCCCTTCTTGGCCTTCGCACGGGCGTAATATCAAAGCTGCCTGATAACGCGATGGGTACATATATTAAAAACCGTATTCGTTTTGTTGGCGTAAGCGACGACTATTTAATCTACGATAAAAGCGATGATGCGCGCCTTGGCATTTATTATTATGAAAATGGCGCAGCACCGCGAAAGCCGTCTATAGTATACGACCGCAAAGGGGCGTCAATCAATCGCATTAGCCTAGACGAATTGCCAAGCGATGTATACGAAAGCACTCGCTGTTTTCACACAAGCGGAATTACTCTTGCTCTTTCACCACAGCTGCGCACCACGGCTATAGAGCTTATGCGACGTTTTAAACAAAGTGGGGCAATGCTGTCTTTTGATGTAAACTATCGTGCCAATCTTTGGAGCGAACAAGACGCGCTTTGTGCCATTAAAGAAATATTGCCGCTGATAGACGTTTTGTTTGTGTCGGAAGAAACAAGCCGCCGCATGTTTGCCAAAGAAGGGGAGCTTTGCGACATTATGCAAAGCTATTGTACCGAATATGGCATCAAGCTTGTTGCTACAACTCAGCGCATAGTGAAAAGCCCGCGTAAACATAGCTTTGGCTCTGTAATTTACGATAGTGCAGACGGTAAATTTTATAAAGAAAACCCATACGAGGATATAGATGTAGTAGACCGTATCGGCAGCGGCGATGCATATGTGGCAGGCGTACTTTTTGGCCTGCTTAAATATGGAGAAACGCAAAAGGCTTTGGAGTTTGGAAATGCCACAGCGGCTGTTAAAAACACTATTCCTGGGGATTTGCCGTCATCGGATTATAAAGAAATATCCGCAATTATAGCCTCGCACACAGCAAAAGGCCCTGTAGACGAGCTTAACAGGTAAAACAAGCGGTGCATACAAGGCAAGATAGAGCGTTTGCAGTGAAAATATTGTATTTCATGGGTATAATAGCAAATTTTACGGCTTTTTGTTAAGCTTTTTAATAAAAGTTATTGCTTTTTATCAGTATTTATGATATGCTATTAAAGCCGCATGGTTTGGGCAACTAAGAGGTGTTTACACCCGCCTACTCGTCCAGCGAGACTTATATAAATGAGGGTTACAAAATGTACGCAATTATCGTTACAGGTGGTAAACAATACCGCGTAGAAAAAGGCGACATCATCTACGTTGAAAAGCTTGAAGTAGCAGCAGAAGACGCTGTAAACTTTGACAATGTTTTGGCAGTAGGCGAAGACGGCAACGTAAAGTTTGGCACACCAACAGTTGAGGGTGCTAAGGTTTCGGGCAAAGTAGTTAAAAACGGCAAAGGCAAAAAGCTTAACATTATTACGTATCGCGCCAAAAAAGGCAGCGCACGTAGAATGGGACATCGTCAGCCGTACACAAAAATTGAAATTACCGATATTGTCGGTTAATAGGAGGGTATAATAATGGCACATAAAAAAGGCGTAGGCTCTACTAAAAATGGCCGCGATTCAGCCGCTCAGCGTTTGGGCGTAAAGCGTGGCGACGGCCAGTTTGTACTCGCCGGTAATATATTGGTTCGTCAACGTGGCACACATATTCATCCGGGTGAGAATGTTGGACGTGGCAACGATGATACCTTATTTGCTTTGACAGACGGTAAGGTTAGCTTCGAGCGCGTTGGGCGCGACCGCAAAAAGGTCAGCATAAAGCAATAATCTTTAGAGCCGGGCCGTTTGGCTCGGCTTTTTTTGTCGAAAAAAGGATTAGGAGTAAGAATGTTTATAGATATAGCAAAAATAAGTATAAAAGCAGGCAACGGCGGTAACGGTGCTATTACATTTCACCGTGAAAAATACGTTGCGGCCGGCGGTCCTGACGGTGGGGACGGAGGCAAAGGCGGTAATATCATATTTAAAGCCGATGACAATCTATCCACTTTGATGGATTTCAGATATAAGCGCAAATATTCAGCACCAAACGGTGCAGATGGCGGCACAAAACGTTGCAGTGGCAGAGGCGCAGAAGATTTAGTAATTAAAGTGCCTCGCGGCACCCTTGTGCGTGATGCCTCCACAGGGCTTATTATGGCAGACGTATCAGGCGACGAGCCTGTTATCATTGCGCGTGGTGGGCGTGGCGGCTGGGGAAACTCGCATTTTGCAACACCTACACGCCAGATACCACGCTTTGCAAAGCCAGGTTCTCAAGGCGAGGCTTTCGATTTGCGCCTTGAACTAAAGCTAATAGCCGACGTGGGGCTTATTGGCTTTCCGAATGTTGGCAAAAGCACAATTCTATCTGTTATTTCTGCCGCACGTCCAAAGATAGCCAATTACCATTTTACTACGCTTTCACCTGTTTTAGGTGTTGTAAGCGTAGGGCCTGAGGCAAGCTTTGTCGCTGCCGATATTCCGGGGCTAATAGAGGGCGCAGCCGAGGGCGTAGGCCTTGGGCACGACTTTTTACGCCATGTGGAGCGTTGCCGTTTGCTTTTGCATGTGGTTGATGTTTCGGGCAGCGAAGGGCGAGAGCCAAAAGAAGATTTTGTCCTTATTAACAACGAATTAAAAGGCTTTTCCGAGGAGCTTTCGCATCGTGAACAAATAGTGCTTGGAAATAAATGCGATATAGCCACAGAAGAACAAATTGCAGATTTTAAAGCATTTGTTGAAGATCAAGGCTTAACATTTTTGCCTGTTTCTGCGGCTACAAGACAAGGGCTTGATCCATTGCCGGGCTTAGTGTTTAACCGCCTTTCCAAGCTTCCACCACCTATAAAATATGAGGTGGATTATGTAAGGCCTGAACCACAGCAAAACGAAGCGCGTTTATTTACAGCCACTAAAATTGCCGATGGCGAATTTAGCGTGGAGGCACCATGGCTTGAGCGCATACTTGAAAGCAGCGATGTGGACGACTACGAAAGCTTGCTGTATTTCCAGCGTCAGCTACAGGATAATGGCGTGCTTGATAAATTAATCGAGCTTGGCGTTGCCGAGGACGACACAATCCATATTGGCGAGTACGAGTTCGATTACGTGTTCTAATATAATATTAGGAGGCTTTGTATTGCTGTTTGACGCAGATAGTAAAATAGATATTCATGAGCAATCTCCCATATCGCTTGCTTTTGTGGGTGATGGTGTGTTTGAGCTTTTGGTGCGCTCGCGGCTTGTGTCTACAACGCGGCTTGTGCCAAACCAATTACATTCAAAGGCGGTAAGCTATGTTTGCGCACGCGCTCAATGTGAAGCGCTTGCGCTTATTACGCCGCTTTTAACGGAAAACGAGCTTGCCGTGGTACGTCGCGGCAAAAACTCGTCTAAGGCAACCGTTTCCAAAAATGCCACATCAGAAGAATATCGCGCGTCCACAGCCATAGAGGCTTTGTTTGGATATTTATATCTTGAAAATGAAAACGCGCGTGTGCTGGAGCTTTTTGATTACATATGGCAATATCACGAAAACAAAACCCATAGTAAAGACATAAAATAATAACGAATGCCCCTGTGCTGTTTTTATAACGCGTATTTGCGTTTTAAAAATTACACAGGGGCAACTCAAATTAATTTTGCAGTGGCTTTATAGGTTAATTGCAGTTTTTAGAGCTTTTGTTTGATGCGCTCTGTGTGGATTTATCACTGGCTTTGCTGTTTTGTGCGCTTGTAGATTTGCTTTGTGTGCTTTTGTTGCTTGCTTTTTCAGATGCAGATTTGCTGCCTTGCTTATTAGAGGCGGATTTGCTTTCTGTTTTTCTGCTTTCCATTTGTTTACTCCTTTTTTTGGGCAAAGCATGGTTAAACATCTACTTTGCCATATTGAATTTAAGAGAGAAAACTCTCTACCATAGTATCTGTCAAATTTCTGCCGCTTATGCGGAGTATAATAAAATCCTTGGGGGAAATTAATGCAATATTTTGAAAAAAGAGAAAGAGAATTGCTCGGTAAAGAATATGACGTTTTATATTCTGGAAATAACGAGGTTTTTCGCGGCATTACGGTTAATACAAGTCGCATTTCAAAAACAGATGTCGCAAAGCAGATAAGCTGTCTAAAGCCATCGCCTTTTTGCCAAAACGCTTTTATTATAGATGATAGGTCTTTTAAAATAGGGCAGCACCCTTATCATCATGCAGGTGCGTTTTATGCGCAAGAGCCAAGTGCCGCATCGCCTGCCGAATTATTGGGCGTTTGCGAAGGGGATTTTGTACTTGATGCTTGCGCAGCGCCGGGTGGGAAATCGGCACAGCTATCTGCTGCATTAAATGGCAGTGGGCTTTTGTTTTGCAACGAATTTGTGCCCTCGCGTGCGTCTGTGCTAAAAAGCAATATAGAAAGAATAGGCGCACAAAATACTGTAATACTAAATACAGGTGTTAAAAATATTGCCGCCACACTGCCTATGTTTTTTGACAAAATTCTGGTAGATGCGCCATGCTCCGGTGAGGGTATGTTTAGAAAAGAGCCTGTGGCGATACGCCAGCACAGCGAAAACTTGGTAAGCTCCTGCGCTGCACTTGGGCACGAAATACTGGATAATGCAGCCTCTTGCCTAGCGGCAGGCGGAACAATGATATATTCTACCTGCACCTTTTCCTCGCAAGAAAACGAAATGCAAATAGGCAGGTTTTTGGCGGAACATTCAGATTTTTACATAGAGCCAATTATTGCTGAGTTTGGCAGCGAGGGCGAAAAGGCAAGATGCACACAATATGATTATAATGCACAGTATGCACGCCGCATTTATCCGTGCCATGGCGGCGAGGGGCATTTTATGGCAAAGCTTAGACGCAAAGGCGTCAACGCAGAAAAAGATGCTTCTATGATAAAACCGACAAAGCCTTCAAATATGCCAAAATGCTTTATGGATTTTATTAGTCAATACTTTCCTAGCCTGTTAAGCAATATCACTTTACAGATATCGAACACCATTTATATTATGCCAAAGGAGCCTTTGCCACAAATTTCAAAGCTGCACGTTATTTGCGCAGGCGTTCCTGCCGGAAATATAGTTAAAGACAGGTTTGAGCCGTCACATTCTCTATTTATGGCATATGGTGCATTTTGCAAAAACCGTGAAAAACTTACCATTGATGATAAACGCACAGCGGCATGGCTTAGGGGAGAGCAAATCGCGGCAGAAACATCGCAAAACGGATATACTGCTGTACTGATAGACGGTATGCCTTTAGGCTTTGGAAAAGTAAGCAGTGGTGTAATAAAAAATCATTATCCAAAAGGCCTGCGTAATTTGAAATAATTCGAGATTTATGTTACAATAAAATATATTGTGTGCATCTGTTATTTTTACACAGGTTAAACAGGTGCGCCCGGCTTAAAATAAATGAAACAAAAATGTTTTATTAAAATTTGGGGAGGATTCCAATGTCTGGACATAGTAAATGGAACAATATCAAACGCAAGAAAGAAAAAACAGATGGTCAACGTGCAAAGATTTTTACAAAAATAGGGCGCGAAATGACAGTTTGTGTTAAATCAAGCGGCGGAGATCCTAACGTAAACTCCAAGCTGCGCGATTTAATTGCCAAAGCCAAAAGCCTTAATGTACCAAACGATAATATTCAGCGTATTATTAAAAAGGCAGAGGGCGGCGAAAAAGACGCTTACGAAAGCATCACATATGAGGGCTATGGCCCTTCAGGCATAGCTATGATGGTGGAAACACTTACAGATAACCGCAACCGTACAGCAGGTAATTTGCGTCATTATTTTGATAAATTTGGCGGAAATATGGGCAATAGCGGCTGCGTAGCATTTTTGTTTTCGCAAAAGGGCGTAATTACCCTTGATGTAGAGGACATGGATGAAGAAAAGGTAATGGAAGATGCATTTGAAGCAGGTGCCGAGGATTTTGACATGGACGACGGTATTTGCGAAATTACTGTAGCTCCAGAGGCATTCAGCAATACCCGTGAGGCTCTCGAAAAAATGGGTTATAAATTTATAGATGCAGACATTTCCTTTGTGCCATCTACGCAAACTGCTCTTACAGATCCGGAAGATTTAAAGAAAATGGGCCTTTTGCTGGAGCATCTTGAAGATGATGACGATGTGCAAAACGTATGGCATAACCTTGAAAACGTAGAAGATTTAGATTAAATAAGCATTAATTATAGCAACTTTCCTTGACATATAGAACTTTTAAATAAAGTACAAGTTGCTGTATATTCCTTTGCAGGGAGATTTTATGCGCCGACCAAAGGTCGATGCGCGATAGCAATGTGCGCGCACATTTGCTATATTGTGTACATATAAGGAAAGAGTGGTGAAGCTGTGAACGGGCAAATTGTATGCGAGGGCTGCAAATCTCAAATACCGGAGGGCAAGGATATATGCCCATTTTGCGGATACAGCTTTACCAATACTAATCCAGAGGGCGCACTTGCAGTAGGCTTTTTACTGCATGATAAATACACAATAGGGCATTGCGCTCAAAACGATGGCGAGGGCTTTATTTATACCGCAATCAACAATGAAACTATGCTTACAGTTACTATTAAAGAATTTGCGCCTCAGTCGCTTTGTTCTTCGCGCAGTGATGTAGGCATTATTTTGCCACAGGCGGGGAAAGAAGTTCTATTCAAAACAATTCGCATGGATTTTGAGGAATTGTATACTTTATTAGCTCGCTTGCAAGGTACACGCGGCTCTATTGATGTGCTTGACGTTTTCAGTGCAAATGGCACTTGCTATGGCGTACAAGAGCAGATAAACGGTATCACGCTTAGGGAATATATAAATGGCAAGCGCGTGCCCATGGCGTACGAAGAGATATTAACCTTGCTTTGTGCAGTGACGCATAGTGTGGAATCCATGCACCGTATGGGTATTATCCATAGGGGTATTTGCCCTGATACTGTTTACATTACCGAAAATGGGGAAACAAAGCTTGGCGGATATGCCACGCAATGTTTCCGCACGATAGGCGGGGAACTACACTATCAGCTTTTAAATGGGTATTCTGCACCGGAACAATATTCAATTGCCGAGTTTGATGGATATTATACAGATGTTTATTCTCTTGGTGCGCTATATTATTTTGCGCTTACAGGCAAAGAGCCAATAAGCGCAAATAATCGCGTTAAGGGCGAAAAAATGCCAACCGTAAAGGACGTTGTACGCACTGTTCCTGCATATCTTTCCATGGCAATTGCTCGTGCAATGCGCATACAAAGCACAGAGCGTATGCAATCTGTGGAAGAATTTATCACAGGTGTTACCACGGCGCAAAGGCCGGAATTTGCCTTTAAGCTTAATACCTTTCAAAAAATTATTTTCACATCAGTGGCGATTACTTTGGTGTGCATGCTAGGGCTTGCGCTTTGGCTTTTAACAGGCGGAGGCGGATACGAGGCACCGTCTGCATCGCAAGGGCAAGATATATCGTCTGTTTCACAGCCCGTGGTTAGCGCGCCTGTAGCACTTACTGCTCCGATGCTTGTTGGACAGCAGTATGTTGATGTTCAAAATGATCCTGAATATCAAGGCGTTTTTCTTTTCACAGTTGAAGAGGTGTTTAGCACAATTTACAAAAAAGGCGAAATTGTGGCGCAAGATCCTGTGGCGGAATCTCCGATTACAAAAGGTCAATTAATACATTTAAAAGTAAGTATCGGCCCCGAAACCGCGTTAATGCCGGAGCTTATTGGTATGAAAACGGAAGACGCGGAAGCGGAACTGAACAAGCTTAAAATTAAATACACTCTTGTTGCAATGGAAAACGACGGCAGTTATATACCATATACAGTTGCAACCAGCGACAAGCTTTCAGGTACCGTATTGGAGCTTGAAAATGACAGCGTAATTTTATACATTGCCAAAGAGCCTGTATCTGCAAGTTGAATTTTTGAAAACCAACAATTAAAATATCGAAAATAATATCAATAAATGCCCTTGAACTGGCTTTCAAAAGCTTGTCCAAGGGCATTTCTGCGTTTAGCAGTTAATTTATAGATATTTAAGGGCTTTATACTAAATGTTGGGGTAGAAAGCGAATAGAACTCAAATAAAATGAAAAGAACATAGCATTTTCATAAATACTAAGGCATTAAGCTTGGGCTAATCTGCAGGTTTGTTTTCTCGTACAGATGCGGTAATGGGCATGCCGTCACGATACGAAAGCTGCCTATTTTCGTATGCGTCGTCTATGCGCTGGCGAGATAGGCCGTCGTCGCCCCATTTTGGCGCTTTGGCATCTGTTCGCCAAGGGCGGCGAAGCCAATAATACCCACGGAAAGGATCACGGGTGTTATACATATTTTCAATAATAGCGTCGTGTAAATGGTTGCGAATATCAGCAAATTCGGCACGGTCAATAAGATTTACCATTTCGGCAGTGTCGCTTTCCAAATCGTAAAGCTCATCTTGCGACATAAGGTTAATGCTTAGCTTATACCGTCCGTCATATGCAGAGCGCATTGGCTGAAAAGCACCAAAGCCGTCATGATCCATTTCATATCTGCCAAATTCAATGAAAATATTTTCATTGGTTCTTATGCTTTCGTTTTCAAGCTCGGCAACAAGGCTTTTGCCGTCGTAAACAGGGGGTACGTCTACGCCCATAAACTCCAAAACAGTTGGCGCAATGTTTATATGCGATACAGGGTTTTTTACTACACGTCCGGCGTCGATGCCTTTACCACTAATGATAAAGGGAATATGTGTTATTTCTTCGTATGCGGCAGGGCCTTTAGCAAAAAGAGAATGAGAGTGGATAAAATCGCCATGGTCAGAAGTATACATAATTACGGCATCGGGTGCATACGCTTTTGCCGCGTCTACGACGCGTCCAATTTCATAATCCACAAAGCTGTTGCAACCAAAAAACGCCTGCCAATTAAGCTTTAGCGCATTTTTATCTTCAAAAAGGCTGTCGCCTGCCCAAACTTTTTGATAATCGGGCTTGCCGTCTAATGTATCGTAAATGTTTTCGCTTTTCGGAAATTCAAAATCCTTATACATATCCGCATATGGCTGTGGACAAAGTGAGGGATCATGCGGCTCATCAAAGGATACCACCAAAAAGAAATCGTCCTTGCTGTCATTTTCCAAAAAGTCAATTGCTCTGTTGGCACAGCGATGTCCGTATGTGAAACCCTCGTCAATATCTTGCTCTTTCATAAGGTTTACACGGCGCGAATTAATCCGTTCTTTCTCTGTAAGCTCGTCGAGATAATTGCGCATATCATACCAATACTTCGCGTCCCAACCCTTTGGCGCTTTGCCAAGCCCAAAATAATCTCCGCCGTCTAAATGCCATTTGCCAATATATGCTGTATGAATACCGTTGTCAAAAAGGCGCTCGCCAACGGTGTGAGTATTATCTGATATACCCATACAGTTTGTCCAGCTACCGCAGGAATGAGGATATTGCCCTGTAAAAATAGCCGCGCGCGCAGGCTGACAAACAGGCTGTGTGGAATAAGCTTTTTCAAAGCGAACGCCCTCGCGCGCGAGCTTATCTATATTAGGCGTTTTAAGACCTGTTTTTTTATAGCAATTGCACATATCGTGCCTTTGCGTATCAGTCATGATAAGAATAACTTTTTTGTTCTTTAGCATAGTTGACGGTTCCTTTCAAATTAAACATTTTCAAAACATGGAAAGGCAAAACACTTTACACGCTTTATGCTATGTATTCTGCAAAGTAAAATTCAAACAACAATTATATATGGTGGCTAATTGTTTTACTTACACTATATCACCCAAAAGCTCTTGCAGAGCCTGTGGAGTAAGGGCTTTAATAATGGCGACCGCAAGATCCACAGCGGCGTCAATGTCGCCTTGCGCGGCGTAACCGTAATGTGAGTGTGCATATCTTACAGGTATTCCAAGTACGATGGTGGGCACGCCGTCTGCCGCAAGATGAATACTTCCGCCGTTTGTGCCGCCGCCTGTACGCACAGCGCATTGATAATTAATGCCGTTTTCCTCGGCAATTCTTTTTGCAAAGGCGACAAAAGCAGGGTTTGAAATCATGCTGCCGTCGCGGTGCCTTATTTGCACACCCCTGCCAAGTCCGCCTTGTATTTCACATTCGGGCATATGGGTATCATCGGCAGGTGTACCCTCAAGGCATATGGCAAGGGCGGGGCGAAGCCGTGCAGAGGTTACCTTTGCACCGCGCAGGCCAACCTCTTCTTGTGTAGAAAATGCCGCGGCTACACGCACATTAAGCGGACGCTGCACAAGGCGGCCAAACACCTCTATTGCAGCGGCACAACCAAGGCGGCAATCAAATGCTTTACCAAGCAACATATCGGTGGTTTCGTTGTATTCAAAAGCAACGTCAGGGCACACAGGTGCGCCCGGCTCTATGCCAAGCAGCTCGGCAGTGTCGTTTCTATTGCACACACCTGCGTCAAGCAGAATATTATCCATGCTTAACGGTGCAGCTTTTTCGGCGGCAGACATAAAATGCGGTGGCTTTGATGTGGACACTGCCTTAATTAATTCACCGTTTTTATTCTTAACCAAAAACGTGTGGGCAGGAACATTGTTTTCCACCCAGCCGCCAAGAGGTACTAAACGCATAAGGCCTGTGTCGGTGATGCTTTGCACCATAAAACCCACTTCGTCCATATGTGCGTCCAATAACAAAAGCGGCATATCGACAGCTTGCTCTGGCAAAAATGTATAAACATTCTGCATGCTGTCGCGTCGCGTATCAAAGCCATCAAGCAATTTGCACACGGCGTCTGCAACATCGTTTTCAAAGCCTGAGGGACCAAACGCGTCGCTTAGAATTGCACAATTTTTTAAATTTGCCATAATAAATATACCTCACTTTATTATAATTTAATATTCATCCACTTACCCGTTTTAAAACGTAAACTGGTAAGTGTCAAGCGTACAAGCTGGTCTATTAATAAGCCAAGCCATGCGCCGATTAGTCCCATTTGCAATGGATAACACAGCAAATATCCGGAAAGTGGGCGCACGCACGCTACACTTATCAGCGATACAAGGGCTACAAATTTTGTATCGCCGGCACCGCGCAGACAGCCGCTGTATATTACTTGTGCTATTTGCATAAATACTATCAGCGAAATTAAATCCATTATAATTACGCCGTATTCCAAAATAATAGGGGAGTCGCTGAATGCGCCGAATATCACTTCGCCAAAAAACACGTCGATAAACGCCAAAAGCAGTGAGCATAGCACGCCAATTCTCTGGCAGATACTGCCGTAAATTTTCGCTAAATCTATTCGTTTTTGTCCAAGGCTCTGCCCAACAAGCGCAACTGCGGCTACTGATAGGCCGTCTGCAAAGGAAAATGATAAGCTTAATATATTCATGCCTATCTGGTGTGCGGCAAAGGCGACAGTGCCAAGCTTTGCCACGATAATTGTATATGTTAAAAAGCCAAAACGTAAAAATAATTGCTCCGCCAAAGTTGAGCTGCCTATGTTCCATATTGAGCCAAGAGTTTTTTTATCGAGCCTTAAATATTTTTTCTCAAAATGCAAATGTATAAATCCCTCAGGGTTCAGTACACTGCGCAGCGACATTACCATTGCGCATATAGTACCAATAACCGTGGCTATAGCTGCACCGCGCACTTCTAAACGTGGAAAACCAAATTTACCGTTTATAAGTAAATAGTTGAAACAAATGTTTACTAAATTTGATATCAAATTTGTACGCATGGCAATTTTGGTGTTGCCGGCGCCCCTTTGCGCGGCGTTAATAACCATGGAAATAACGCTAAAGGTTACGCAGCCCATTATTATCCTAAAGTACGCTACTGAGGCACTGTGAGTGTCAGCATTGGTACCTGCAAGCCTTAAAATAGGATCTGCAAAGGTGACACATAAAATACTGATTACTATGGCAAAACCGCCTGTTAAAAGCAAAGCTTGCATTAAAACGCGGTTTGCACCCTCGCGATCGTTTTCGCCGCGTCGGCGCGCTACTATTGCACTTACAGCTACGTTTAATGATAAAAATGCCGCCAGCCCTAAAAATTTGGGCTGATTTGTAAGGCCAATTGCGGCGATGGCGTAATCTCCGAGGCTGCTTACCATTATAGTGTCTACCACGCTTACAATGGCTACTAAAAAACTTTCCAGTGTAGATGGCCAAGCCACGCGAAACGCTTTTTTCAGTAAAGTGGATTTGGCTGGGATTTCTTCGCCGCTTTTAGCCGTTTCTAACATTAATTTTTTTGAAAAGAAAAATTTTTCAACAAGCTTATTCAATTAGACATACCTTCTTCTTGCGCAGTGGCTTTTGAAGGCCAATGTATTTTTTTAAAATAAACGATACCGATTATCGACATAATGCCAAACAATACAATGAGCGCCAACGGCATTTGCGTATTTGCAAATATCATATTTAACATTGGTATCGAAAAATCAACAGTTGTATGCATAATAATGGCTAAAGTAAATCCAAGCCATGTTTTATGCTTTTGCATAAAATAAAAAAGCATTACGCTTATAAAGGCGTGGAAAGCGATAGTGCAAATGCGCTCTATGCCTGCACCAGCAAACATAAAAGAACTGATTGTGCTGAAGGAATTGGCCATAGCCTCGTTAATTCCAAGTGAATTTGCCAAGGAGCCGTTTGGCGCAAACAATAAAACAGACGCAATAATAATATTGTTAATGTATAAAGTGCCTATCAATGCTATGGCTTCTATGCCGCCGTGGCCGATGCCACCCATTAAGCCGCTTGCAAAAGAATGTTCCTTTGCAAAAAATAGCTTAAATACCAAATATCTGCCTGTAGTTTCAAACAACGCTGCTGTAAAGGCTAATGCCATTGCAGATAAAACAGGCGATAAACCGATTAAAAATATATTTATATCCGGTAATTGCAATAGGGGAATACGAATAAATAGCTGCATTACTACAAACCCAAGTGCGCCCAAAAATGCAAATCTTATTTTAATTTTATATTTTTTACTTACAAATATAACAAGAAAAACAGGTAACACGATGCTTGCGCACAAGGTGAACAGAATAGATAAAAATTTAATAATAGTCATTGTTTTATGCCTTTAATTTCTTTATTTCGTCAAGCCAAATATCCGCTACAGCGTCGCTTGGCATACGCAAATCTCCTCTTGGAGAAAGAGAAATTTCGCACACCTTAGGGCCGTCAGGCATGCAGCTACGCTTAAATTGCTGTGCAAAGAAACGTCTGCAAAAAACCTCAAGCCAGTGCAAAATCACTTCATCATTAAACACATTTTCAAATGCACTTTTAGCAAGTACAAAAATTTTAGTAGGTGTAAATCCGTAACGCAATAAATAGTACATATAGAAATCGTGAAGGGCATATGGCCCTACAAGTGCTTCAGTTTCTTGCATGCTATCGCCGTTTGTTGGCAACAGCTCCGGGCTTATCGGCGTATTTAATATATCGGTAAGCACTGCACAAAGCTTTTCATCACAGCCATTCAGCGCATTTATTACCATTGTGCGCACCATTGTTTTAGGCACACCTGCATTGATGCCGTACATGCTTAAATGGTCGCCGCCATAGGTTGCCCAGCCAAGAGCAAGCTCCGACATGTCGCCGGTGCCAAGCACCAGGCTGCCATTTTCGTTTGCAATATCCATAAGGGTAAGGGTGCGCACGCGCGCCTGCGCGTTTTCAAAGGTAACGTTATAATTATCCGGGGAATGTGCAATATCATTAAAATGGCTTGTAACTGTGGCAGATATAGGGATTACGCGCAAGGGTACTCCCAAAGCGTCACACAGCAATGCAGCGTTATTATGTGTGCGCTCGCTTGTGCCAAAGCAGGGCATACTTACTGCAATAATTTTATCTAGCGGCATATGCAAAATAGAAAAAGCCTTTACTGCGGCAAGCAGTGCAAGGCAGCTGTCAAGCCCACCCGATATACCTATAACAACGCCTTGAGAATTTGTGTGCGCCATGCGTTTGGCAAGCCCATGCGCTTGTATGGCTAAAGCTTCTGTGCATAATTTAGCACATGCAGACGGCTCAATTGGATAAAAAGGCGAGGGGGATATAGGCGTTTCAAGTATAAGCTGTTTTATAGGAAGATTAAAATATATTGTTTCATATCCTGTGTTATTTAAGCAAAATACATTTTTGCGCATTCGGTCAAAGGCTAGCTTGTCCACATCTATATCGGCGCAAGCAGGTGCCTTTGTAAAAGGTGCAGTTTGCGCAATTATATTTCCGTTTTCTGCAATAATGTGATGCCCGGAAAAAACCATGTCGGTACTGGATTCGCCCTCACCGGCATTGCTGTACATATATCCTGCGCATAATCGTGCGCTGTGGGACGCTACAAGTTTCATGCGCATATCGGCTTTACCGATAAGCTCATCGCCAGCAGAAAGGTTTACAATCATGGTTGCGCCGGCTAGAGCATGGCCGCAACTGGGGGGAGTGACGGCCCATAAATCTTCGCATATTTCGGCAGCAACAAATAGGTTTGGCACATTTCGGCATGCAAACAAAAGCTTTGTGCCAAATGGCGCAGACATATTATCTATGGTAATTTGCCCGTTATTTTCCGGCGCCACCGCAAAATAACGCAGCTCATTAAATTCGCCGTAATTCGGCAAATTGGTTTTAGGCACTACACCTAAAAGCTTTCCGCACGAAATAACGGCGGCACAGTTATATAGCTTTCCGCAATACATTAGCGGAACGCCGATAAAACAAAGCATATCAATGCCCACTGTTGCGTGAATTATCTTAACAAGAGCATTTAAAGCGCTTGTTTGCAAACTTTGCTGTAGAAATAAATCGCCGCAAGTATATCCCGTAACACAAAGCTCAGGAGTGCAAAAAACCTCGGTATGATGCACTTTGGCAAGCTCTATTTGAGATATAATTCTTTCGGCATTATTCATGCAATCTGCCACACGTATAGAAATTGACGGCGCAGATGCTTTAACAAATCCATATTTCATATTATATCCTCTGCAATCATTTAAAATTATATTTTTATTATACACGATTTTCAAATCAAAAGCAAAAAGCAGTACAAAAAAATTGATAGTTTTTTTGCCATGAAAACATTTGGTGCCACATTCAATTTTGGGTGTGCGCAATGAATAGCACCAAAAACTTTTATAATAATTGCCAAAGCAATTATTACTATAACTTAAACATACGGCAAAATAGAAAAGTTTCCGAAATCTGCTATTTAACCAAGCAAATTTCGGAAACCTAAATACATTATGTCGATATACTGTTAATGCTGAATTTATTTTGTGTACATTGCGTAAAATACAGGATATTCGTTGTTGTAAAGCTCGGTGATATACACGCCTTTTACTTTTAAGGGGCAATATTCACCATTTGAATTCATCATGCGAAAATCAATAGTGAACGGCAATTTTTTCTCCAGTGTTTGCTGTAATAGAGCTTTTACATTTTCCACATCGTCAGGGTGTATTGAGGAGAATGGATCGTATCCGTCTTTTGATAAAACATCTGACGAAACACCCGTAAGCTTTACAAATTTTTCGTTAAAGCACAGTAGTGTCAGCGGCTGTGTGCAAGCAAAGCTAACGGTGCCTTCTGTAGCGGAATTTAAAAGTGATTCCATATTGCGCTGGCTTATGTGCGAAGTAAAACTGCCGGAGTTTTCGCCGTAAACCGCGTAGGAGTTTTTACCGTGTGCTTTTGCATAATAAAGCGCTTGGTCGGATTTTTCAAACAGCTCCGAATAAGCTGTGCCGTCTTTTTTATAAAAAGCAACACCAATGCTGCAAGAAACATGATAAACCTGCCCGTCGCCCACGTCTTTGTCGCTTAGGCGTTTGCACATGCGCCCCAGTTTTTGCAAAAGCTCGTCTGGGCTTTCAATGTTTTTAACCAAAACAGCAAATTCGTCGCCGCCAATGCGTCCCACAATATCGGTGTCGCGAAATTGCGCTTTCAATTCATTTGCAAGCTCCATTATTACGTGGTCGCCAAAATTGTGGCCCATTGTGTCGTTTACTGTTTTGAAATTATCTATGTCCAACATTATAAATGCGTGCTGTACATCTTTATCAATATCATTTTTAAAAACATCGGAAATCATTTCCTCGGTAGCTCGCTTATTGTAAAGCTGAGTTATAGAATCTCGGCGAATACCTGCTATAAGCGCAAGCTTTACTATTTCCGCGTTGTATTTTTTTATAATGGCAGTAATGGTGAGCAGTACCAAAAAAACGATGATTGCAATAATGACAAAGCTTTGAAATATATGTGCATTAAGCTGATTTGTTACAACGGAAGTATCGTTTTCAATAATGAGATGCCATTTTAAGTTTGGCTCGTATCTGGTAACAACGAAGCCGTCAGATTTATCACTGGAAAACCAAAAGCTTTGCTGTAGTTTACGTTGGCTTAAAATGGTATCCTTGTCTTTGGCATAGGGGACAGTGTCAAATAGATTTATTTGTTCATATCCTGTTTTGGCTGAAGATATTTCTATAATGCCTGTTTCATCTATTAGATATGCCGTAACTCCGTATTTTTTTTCGTAGCTGGAAAGCAGCTCCTGTAAAGAATGAATTTGCATGCCAACGCCCACAATTCCCAAAAGAGTGCCATCGGTATCCCTCAGCTTGCAATTTATAAATACAGTAATGCTGTCGTCGGTAGAGGCTTGGTCGTTATCTACATGTAAAGCGTAATCTTCATTATTTGCGATAAAGTCGTAATACCATACGTTTTCGGGATCACCTTTTTCAATTATACGGTCAAGCCCATTGTAATGGTAGTAACGTCCTGTTGCAGAGGAAATAAAAAAAACCGAATCATATCCGTATTGGTCATGATATCCTTTTAAATAAGATTTCATCTCGTTTAAATATTTGTTATCTAAAGAAGTAACGCTTTCTGTTTTAAGAAAAGTCCTTAATAAACTGTCGTTTGCCATGGTCAAGGAAATGCTTACGGGCTTTGCAAAAATCATTCCGATATTACTGTATATGCCGTCCGAAGTAAGAGCGGATACCTGTTCAACGTCTGTTTTATATATGCCTATAGTAGACTGATAACTTATAGCGGAGGTAATTGCAAATCCTATTATAATAATCATACATACAAGAAAATTTCCCTTTAAAAGCTCATTTTTTTTCATACAAGCTCCTCTCTGTTGCTTTAAGCCCTCAATTATAGGTCTTTTTCAGCATCTTCGCTGTTGTTTGCAAGTTTAAACTTTGACACAAGCTCACGAAGCATCGCTGCTTGCGCTGAAAGCTCTTCGCTTGCCGCAGCACTTTGTTCTGCTGTAGCAGAGTTAGTTTGCACTACATCTGATATCTGGTCTATTCCAACAGTAACCTGCGCAATAGATTCTGCTTGTATTTTAGAGGCATCGGATATCTTTCCTACAATATTTACTACATCTTTGGTTCCTTCTACAACCTCAGAAAGAGATTTTGCTGTTTGTTCAGCAATAACAGAGCCTTTTTTTACGGAAATTATAGAGCCCTCAATAAGAGCAGTAGTTTCTTCTGCGGCTTTGCGGCTTTTGCCTGCAAGGTTGCGCACTTCGTCTGCAACTACGGCAAAGCCTTTGCCGGCAGAGCCTGCCCGAGCCGCTTCCACAGCCGCATTAAGCGCAAGAATATTTGTTTGAAACGCAATGTCCTCAATGGTTTTTATTATCTTGCCTATTTCACCTGAGGATAGATTTATTTCGTCCATAGCGGAAATCATATGCTGCATTTGCTCGTTGCTTTCCGTTGTTTTAAGCCCAACTTGCTCCGCTTTTAAATTCGCCTCCTCGGCGTTAGCGGCATTACTGTGTACCTGCGACGATATCTCACTGATGGTTGCCGCAAGTTCCTCCACACTGCCGGCTTGCTCTGTGGCACCCTGCGACAGAGCCTGTGCGCCGCAAGACACTTGTTCAGAGCCTGCCGCTACTTGCTCTGCTGTTGTGCTGATATTCCCCATTACGCTATTTAGGTCTGACACAATATGACGCATAGAGTTTTCGATAGCTCCGAAATCGCCTTTAAATTCCGTATATATTTCAACTTGTAAATTATTAGAGGCTATTTCATTCAATATTTCGGTTATCGCAATAATCATAGTGCGCAGCGATTTTATTGTAATGCTGAAGGCTTTGGAAAGCGCCCCAATTTCATCGTTAGAGTGAATATCTATCTCTGCGCTAAGGTCGCCTTCGGATATGCGGTTTGCAACTTCTACAACCTTACCAATAGGCGCAAGCTGCTTTTTAAGTATTATTGTAAGCACTAAAACTATAATAATAAGCGCAGACGCGCAAAGTATAGCTAATATAATTGAAGTTGTGGTGGCTGAACGGTTTACATCTGCCACGTTTACAGCTGTCATTGCGTACCACGTTGTACTACCGACATGTATTGGAGAATAAAACTTATACACTTCATCGTTGGTAGAATTTAACGAAGTAGTGTAAAACAAATTACCATTAGCCATGCCGGATTTTGTTGCGTCAATATCTTTAGCGTCAGACATGTAATCGAATGTATTTGTATTTATATAATCAAGTCCGGAGCTTTCATATATAATGTTACCATCGTCTTTAAGTATAGCGGCATACATGCTGGGATAATCCTCATTTGTGGCTTCTATTTGATTAAATCGCAGCACATCAATATCAATGGCTACTACGGCAATTACCTTATCGTTTATTATAACAGGGGCGGTAACGGTTACAATAGTTTTGCCATCGTATTCATAAGGGTTTGTAAGTACAGTTTCGCGTTTTTCAAAAGCTTCTTTATAATAAGGGCTCTGGGAATATTCGGAATAATCACTTTCAGTTTCAGGCACGCCGCCATCTGCGCAATAAACAGAATAACCCTCAATATCTTTATTCATGATATAAGGCTCGTACATTACACATGCGCCAACAATGTCTTCGCTTTGCAAAACAGCATTGCGAACAGTGGCACATAAGTAATTTTCAGTTTGCATGCTATATGCATCTAATTTTGCAGTGGGAAACAAGGCGCTCGTATACATGACAGGCTCAGGCTTTTTACCGTCAATTTCTACAGTAGCAGCTTCAAGCGCGGCGCGGTCTTGCACAGAGCCTGCAAGATAAGCAGTTACGCCTGAAGAAACACGGTCGGCCTCGTCCATAATCTGCTGAATGGTATTGCCGTTAGAGTCGGATAATTGTTCCAGTAAATTAAATGAACTTTCTTTAAGCCCTTTACCGGTAAGCGAAGATGATACTGTAATAAGTATTAAAAATATAAAAAGTAACATAGCCGATGTTAGAAGTGCAATTTTATTTGCCATTTTTCTATTTTTAATTTTTGTTTTTTCTTTCATTTGTGCATTGTCCTCTCACGCAAAGTTGTTTAGTATAATGATACAATATTTAATCTTTTTTTACAAGTAAAATTGTCTATTTTATATTATGGTATTACTATTTAAAAGCAATTGTATATTAAACAAATTGAAAAATGCGAATATATTCACAATAATATGCCAAATTTAGATAATAAATACAATTTTTGTAATAAGATAATTCTAACAATAATTTTGTAATTTCAATTATTCAAGTTAAGTAAAACAGCAACTTTAGTTAAATTTATTGAAATTTTTGCAAGATTTTTAACCACATATATGTGGTTAAATACGTATAGGATATGCGTTTAACGCTCAAAGCGGAAGCTTGGTAAAATGCACTTAATATCGGGCACTCACTGTGTAGTATTCAAAAAAAATACAAGGATTGATGTCAAAGCCCTTTAAGTAAAATAGAAAATAAAAAAGCAGCCCACTTTAGCACCTACTTGGTGTAAAATAAACTGCTCTTTATTAGGTTGCTTACGGTATGTATAAAAGCATTTGCTTGCAGCCTATGTATGGTGGACGATAAGGGGATCGAACCCTCGACCTCTGCGATGCGAACGCAGCGCTCTCCCAGCTGAGCTAACCGCCCATAAAATAATTGCAAAAAAATAAAAGTGCATTTACATGTGAAATATAAAACTTTACACCAGTAAACACACACCTCATTAGGTCTGCTATAATAATTTAATGCATTTAGAGAAAAAAGTCAAGTGTTAAAACGATATTTGAAAAGTATTTTATTATTTTATATTGAATTTAGCGTATAATCAAATTAAAATTTTTAAAATTAAACCTGCAAATTGCTTTTAAAACCTATAACCGTGTAGTATAATGAAAAAGTATTATGTCAATAAAATAGATAAAATCAATTTTTACAATACGATAAATTTAGCGTAAGCATGTTTATTATAAAAAACCACCAAGTATTCATTGCGGATTTTATACATTTATACATGAAAATAGCGTTCTGTCGGAAATCATCGGATTTTTTCCATTGCGTAAGTATTACTGTTATTGTAAACTAAAATTCACCAATAAAAATTGGCGAATTTTAGCAGTGGAGGATTAATCATGAATAAAAAAACGGTTTGGACAAGGGAGTTTACTAATATTGGGGTTCTTCAAAATGCGAAAAAGGTATACTATGATATTCTATTCGACGAAAAAAGCAAACGTTATGGTGTGGAAATAACAGAAGTCTTTAACGATGTCCGTATCAGCGAACAAGAAACGAACATATTTGACGACAAATTACAGGCGGATAATTTATTGATGTTCTTATATGAAAATGCTATTGGCTGCACGGTTTTGCATGATGTGATACAGGATTTAAAAGTTATGGGAACTTTAGGGGAAAATAATACGGTGAAGCTTGGTGAATAATATGCAATCTTTTCAATTACGCGTTTTGGTAATAGAAGATAATTTAGATGTCTGTACAATATTAAAAGGCTTTTTTGGAATGCAACCGCAAATAGAATGGGTAGGCGAAGCGCACGACGGGCTAGAGGCGCTGGAAAAGATATATTTCTTAAATCCGGATATTTTAATATTAGATGTAATAATGCCAATATGCGATGGGCTTTACGTGCTTGAGCATTTGAAAAACAACCCACCCGCAACAATGCCTATTATTATACTTACCAGCGCAAGCGGGCATGATATTATCACAAAGCAATCCGTAGAGCTTGGCGCGGATTATTTTATGCTTAAGCCATATTCGTTAGACATATTGCTTAACAGAATGTTAATGCTATCCGCAAAATTAAATGATGATAAAAATAATGGTTTAACCGAAGCAGAAAGCCGAATATCAAGCTTTGTAATTTCACTAGGTGTGCCCATACATATACTGGGATATCAATATATTACAGATGCGCTTACAGTGCTACTTTCGCAGACCACGCCTTGCCCAATTGGGAAAAAGGTGTATTCCGCAATAGCAAAGAAAAACAGCACAACCGAGGATTGTGTGGAACGAGCAATAAGGCAAGCACTTGTGTTTGTTCGTAATAATAAAACAGAAGTTTTTTGCATAGTAATGAAATACTGCAATGCACCTATGGACAAGCGCTTAACAAATGCACAGTTTTTAAAAATGGCTGCGGAATATTTAAGGCTTAATAAGTGATGACATACTTGCTGTTATCTGATATAATAAGCATATCTTCGCGCTAATTGTGTAAAAGGTGGGCATAAAATTGAAAAGCACAGACAAACAATTATATAATATTGAAAGCTATTTGTTAGAAACACTGGGCGTTACAAATGCAAAAAAGCTTGCTGAAAGTGCGCTTAATTTGGCAAAGGTCAACAAAGAAATAATGGATATTTCCTTAGCTTATTCACTAAAGGATAAGCTTATTTTTTCGTCTGCCTGCCAAAACGATAGCCGCTTGTTGTGCGATAAAATGCACGATAAAAATAATTTAACCTATTGCATATTTAAACGCGCAACACCATGTCAAAACAACATAAAAGCCTTTGTGCAAAGCGAAATAGAGCTGTTTGGCTTTGAGGAGGACACCGTAAAATCTATTTACATATATCCACTTGTTTGCAATAAAACCACAATTGGTATGCTATTACTTGCACTTAAAACAGATAACGTAATATCAGATAAAACAAAGGAATTTTGCGAATTACTTTCAGATGTTTTAATAAAACAATTGCAAATGGTGATAAATAACGAGGAAATTAACGATAAACTGCGCTTGGTTCAAAAAGACACCAATGATAATGCCACCGTAAATATTGCGCAGCAGGAAAAAAAGATTAAACAGCTTTACACGATGCTATCACATGAATTGAAAACGCCTTTAAACGTAATGCTTACATCATTAGAACTTTTGCGTTTAAAGCTTAAAGCAAACCATAACGATTTATACGAAAAAGAGTATAATGAGCTTTGCGGTTTTTTTGAAAAAAATATTTATATTTCATTACGGCTCACTAACAATTTGTTAGATGCCGGCAAAATGGAAGCAAAAGCAATGGAATTAACGCTTTCATATGTGGATATTTGCAATATTGCACAGCAAGCTATGTACAACATGAAACTTTTGGCGAAGGCGAAAAACGTTATGCTTATATTTGAAGATGAAATATCAAATAGTAAAATGATATACTGCGATGCTGAAAAAACAGAACGTGTCTTGCTTAATTTTCTATCAAATGCAATACGCAGCGTTATATTGGCAAAGAGTAATGCTCCGTTTGTTAGGCTAATACTGCGCGAGGACGAAACAAATATTATTATTACTGTAGAAGATAACGGAGAAGGTATTTCAGATGCGGCGCTACCTCATATTTTTGATAAATTTTACAGAGTAAAATATAGCACCGCTACATGCAACAACGGTTCCGGGCTGGGGCTATTTATTTCTAAAGCAATGGCAGAGCTGCAAAACGGCACCATTTCAGTAGAAAGTAAGCTTGGCAAGGGAAGTAGCTTTACATTCACTTTGCCTAAAAATCTTATACCTAACAGGCGCGAAAACTTAATGCATGCAGTAACAAGACATTATCAAAGCGATCAGGAGCTTGCTTGGTTTAAAATGGAATATTACAATTTAATATAGCATAGTGTTGAAGTAGGTTCGATTTTTGCATCCCAACATAAAATAATAATGTCAATTTTAAATTTTAAAACCGTAGCCTATTAAATTCAAAAGGCGGCGGTTTTATTTTTAAACTTATATTTCGCCGCCATAAGTCTTTACTTTACTGTAGAAATAATGTAAAATGAATACATTAATAAAATGCTTTGGATGGTGTAAAAATGGATATAAAGTACAAACGTGTTTTGCTGAAACTTAGCGGTGAAGCACTTTCCGGTGACAAAGGCTTTGGGCTTGACGTGGACACCGTAAAGCATATTTGCGAGGGAATAAAATCCGCTCAGCAGCTTGGTGCGCAGATTGCCATTGTGGTGGGCGGAGGTAATTTTTGGCGCGGTCGCTCAAGCGGTAAAATGGAACGCACAAGGGCAGACCACATTGGCATGCTTGCCACAGTGATGAATTCGCTTGCCGTTGCAGATGCTTTAGAGCAGCTTGATGTGGAAGTGCGTGTGCAAACGGCGCTTACAATGCAGCAAATTGCAGAGCCCTATATTCGCAACCGTGCAATTCGCCATCTTGAAAAAGGGCGTATCGTTATTATTGCATGCGGCACGGGTAATCCTTTCTTTTCCACCGATACGGCATCTGCGCTGCGCGCTGCCGAAATAGACGCTGAGGTTATTTTTAAAGCAACAATGGTAGACGGCGTATATGATAAAGATCCGAAAAAGTATGCAGATGCAGTAAAATATGATACACTTTCTTTCACTACGGTTTTAGATAAACAGCTTGCCGTAATGGATAGTACAGCGGCAACAATGTGCCGTGATAATCATGTGCCAATTTTGGTTTTTGATATTTTAAATCCGGAAAACATTGCAAAAGCAATACGCGGCGAAAATATCGGAACTTTAGTAATAGAATAATTTAATCAATAAAACGAGGAGATGACATATATGAACGCAGAGCTTAAAAAGTACGAGGAAAAAATGTCCGGTGTCAATCAGCATTTATCTAAAGAATTATCATCTATTCGCGCAGGCCGCGCTAACCCTGCAATACTAGATAAAATAGTTGTAGACTACTATGGCACACCAACGCCGGTTAATCAATTGGCGGCTATTTCTGTTGCGGAGGCACGTGTATTAACTATCAGCCCGTGGGATTCGTCGTTAATGCACATCATCGAAAAAGCAATCTTAACATCAGACATAGGCATCAACCCTACCAACGACGGCAGAGTTATGCGTCTTGTATTTCCGTCGCCCACAGAAGAACGTCGCAAACAGCTTTGCAAAGATGTTCAGAAATATGGAGAGGAAGCAAAGGTGGCTGTGCGCAATGTGCGCAGAGATGCCATAGATAAATTTAAAGCCCTTAAAAAGTCGGGAGATGTTACCGAAGACGATTTAAAGGCACTTGAAGAAGACGCACAAAAGCTAACCGATAAATATATCAAGGACATAGATAGAATAGACGAAATTAAAATAAAAGAAATAATGGAAATCTAGGCAATAACAACAAATTTGTGCCGCGCGCCATATGCGTGCGGCATTTAGTTTTAGAAAAAAACAGCTATTGCATCGGAAGGAATTACGGATATGGTTCATGATACAGATTTTGCAAAAGGGCTTAGCATTGGCATAATAATGGACGGCAACGGCAGATGGGCTAAAAAACGTAATTTGCCGCGCACCGCAGGGCATAAAAAGGGCGCTGAAGTGTTCGAAGATATAGGCGATTATTGCAGTGAGCTTGGTGTTGCATCTGTGTATTTTTATGCTTTTTCCACCGAAAATTGGTCGCGTCCAAAAGATGAAGTTAGCGGGATTATGAAGCTTTTCGGTGAATATCTTGTACGTGCTTACGATTTTAAAAAGCGCAATAACCGCATCGTATTTATAGGCGAGCGCAGCGGCCTAAGCGAAGATTATCAAAAGCAAATGTCGAAAATAGAAGAAGATACCAAAGACCGCACAGGTATGATTTTAAATATAGCGATTAATTACGGCTCGCGCAGTGAAATATTGCATGGTGTGAAGGAAATGTCGCAAAAGGTTTTAGACGGCGAAATTTCACCACAGGATATTACACCGGAGCTTTTCTCGCAAAGCTTATACACTAAAAACCAACGTGATCCGGATTTTATATTGCGACCAAGCGGTGAAAAACGTTTATCCAATTTTATGCTGTGGCAGTCTGCATATGCGGAATTTGTAGAAATGGACGTTTTATGGCCGGATTTTACACGTGACGATTTAGATGCGGCAATTAGCGAATATAATACGCGCACGCGCCGATTTGGTGGCGTATAAGGAGATTATCATGAAAACAAGATTAATAACATCAGCTGTTGGTATTGCTATTTTATTTGCCGTAACCGCATTTTTTCACACAGTATTTTTCGATTTAGTAATAGCACTTATTGCCATAATAGCTATTCACGAAATATTTAACGCATTTAAGCTTGAAAAAGCAGCATATATTTTTTGGAGCTTTGTGCCATATACTTTACTGTTAATGTTGTTCAACTTTGAATGGGCACGCATATTATTACTGCCTGCGTCGTATATTTTTGTAGTATATTTGTCAATATGCGTTATAAAAAACAGCCAAGATATACAGTTTGCCAAGCTTAGCGGAATGACAATGCTTTCAGGCATAGTGATTTTTTGCTTTTTCTCATTCATTTACTTAAAACGGTTATTGCCGCAGGAAAAATACGGCTATGATGCGATTTATTTCATGTTCTTAATTTTGGGATTTTCGTGGGGCGGCGACTCGGCGGCATATTTTGCAGGAAGATTTTTTGGCAAACACAAGCTTGCGCCAATTGTCAGCCCTAAAAAAACAATCGAAGGTGCTGTCGGCGGCGTATGCGGCAGTATGGTAATGGGTATAATTATAACGTTTATTTATTCGCTGATTTGCAATAAAATATTCGGCTTTCCTCTTGAGTCGCTTGGAATTAAATACTATATACTCATCACAATATTAGGGGCAATAGCCTCCGTGCTTGGCATACTTGGAGATTTGCTGGCGTCTGCGGTAAAACGTCAGTGCGGCATAAAAGATTATGGCACTATTTTCCCCGGACATGGTGGTGTAATGGATAGATTTGACAGTGTAATGTTTGTTGCACCTTTTGTTTCAATTGCAGTTACATTGGTATTTTATTATTTTGCAAGATAGATTTTAGGAGGCATTAATGTCTAAAACTATTACTTTATTGGGTTCTACAGGCTCTATAGGCACACAGAGCCTTGATGTAATTAAAAAACAAGGATATACTGTGTTTGCTCTTGCGGCATATTCAAACACGGCACTTTTAATGCGTCAAATAAACGAATTTTCGCCTAAATTTGTGGCAATGGCAGATGCTAACGCGGCGAACGAACTTTCGACGCAGCTTAATAAAATGCAAAATCCTCCGGAGCTTTTGCGCGGAGAAGACGGTGTGGCAAGGCTTGCAGGCATGAAGGAAGCAGATATTGTGCTTAACGCCGTGGTTGGTATAGCAGGCTTAAAAGCAACGCTTACCGCACTGAACAAAGGCATTGATGTTGCTCTTGCAAACAAAGAAAGCTTAGTAACTGGTGGAAATCTTGTTATTGATGCCGCCCAAAAAAGCGGAGCAAAGCTTTTACCTGTAGACAGCGAACATTCAGCTATATTTCAGTGCTTGCAAGATAAATTTTCAGCACCATCGCTTAATAAAATATTATTAACTGCATCTGGTGGGCCGTTTTTTGGAAAAACAAAAGATGAATTGCAATTAGTAAAAAAAGAAGATGCTTTGCGGCACCCTAACTGGAGCATGGGAAATAAAATTACAATTGACAGCGCCACGCTAATGAATAAAGGCCTTGAGCTTATAGAGGCAGTTTGGCTTTTTGGGCTGGATTGCGATAAAATAGAAATAGTAGTGCAAAGGCAAAGTGTAATACATTCTATGGTACAGTTTACGGATAATTCTATTTTGGCACAGCTTGGCGTGCCTGATATGCGCATACCCATTCAGTACGCTCTTACTTATCCCGCAAGAGTAAACGGCAATACTCCTGAGCTGGATTTTAAAACTTTGCATCAGCTTACCTTTGAACAAGCAGACGAAGATACCTTTCGTTGCCTTGCCGCGTGTAAAAAAGCAATCAAAAAGGGTGGCCTTGCGCCTTGTGCCGCAAACGGAGCAAACGAAGAAGCGGTAAAGCTGTTTTTGAATGATGAGATATCATTCCTTTCTATTGGCAAATTAGTGGAGGCTGTTGTAGATAGCCAAAGCTTTGGCGGCGCGTACACATTAGAAGATGTGTATACTTGCGATGCGGCGGCACGCAAATTTGTACAGGCGAATAAAGGCTTATTGTAATAATTTCACATAAAGAATATAGGTAATTGCAAAACAGGTAAGAGATTAAAATTGTAGTGGCGCACATTTCGCGTACGCTATAAAAGGACAGAAATATCCCTCAATCGGACGCAAAATGCGCACCTATGCAATCGATTTTTTTTCATTTATGCAAAATGCACATTTTGCAATTGCCTAATAAAATATAGAATAAAAGGAGAACAGAATGCCGTCATTTGACACCTTAATTTCGTTCCTTATCACAGGTGTTGCATCTGTATTTGTATTTGGAACAGTTATTTTTATACATGAACTAGGACATTTTTTAACTGCGAAATTCAGCGGAATACGCGTTAATGAATTTGCACTTGGCATGGGACCTGTGCTATTCAGCTTTACTAAAGGAGAAACTAAATACGGCTTGCGCCTTTTTCCCATAGGCGGCTTTGTAAGCATGGAGGGCGAGGACGAGGCAAGCGATGCAGCAGGCTCGTTTACAAAATCCCCTGTATCAAACAGAATATTAGTAACAGTAGCCGGTGCATTTATGAACTTAGTGCTTGGCTTTACTGTGCTTTTGTGCGTGGTTTCCATGCAAAAAAATATTATCAGCCGCACAGTAGCAGAGTTTAATCCAAACGCAATCACACAGCAGCATGGGCTTAAAACGAATGATACCATTTTAGCTGTAAATGGAAGAAGATGCTTTATAGCAAACGATTTAAGCTATGAATTTGCACGCACGCAAAACGGTGTGGCAGACCTTACGGTTTTACGCAATGGCGAAAAAGTGGAGCTAAAGGGTGTAGTTTTTGAAACTATGCCGCCAAGTGAAGCCACAGGCGGAACAAGCCAGCTAAAGATTGATTTTAAAGTGTACCCAACTAAAAAGACTGTTGCAAATGTATTGAAAGAAGCAGGAAACTGGACTATTTCTCTTGCACGCATGGTGGTGCTTAGCTTAATGGATTTAGTAACAGGCCGTGTTGCAATTAATAATTTATCAGGGCCTGTAGGAATAGTAACGGCTATTGGTCAGGCGTCATCTATAGGCTTTGAATCGGTGCTTTTATTGCTTGCGTTAATCAGCATTAACCTTGGCGTATTCAACTTGATGCCGTTGCCGGCGTTGGACGGAGGCAGATTAGTATTTCTTGTAATAGAGGCAATACGCAAAAAACCTGTAAACCCCAAATACGAAACTGCAATTAACACAGCAGGTTTTATGCTTTTAATAGGGCTGATGCTTTTTGTAACGTTTAACGATATCACAAAGCTGTTTCACTAGACAAAAATATATTCTGCTTATATTTAAGCAATTACGTTTAAATATACCAAATAACACTTGAAAATATGTTCGTAAAAAATAAGGCATTAGCTACTGTTGACGCATAAAATGCATGGAGGTTTTATTGTATGGGCAAAAATACAAGAGAAGTAAAAATAGGTAATGTATTAATAGGTGGCGGAAACCCAGTAGCCGTGCAAAGCATGCTAAACAAGCCTATTAATGATATTGCGGCAAATGTTGCACAAGCAATTAGCTTGCGCGACGCCGGTTGTGATATTGCGCGTGTGACAGTGCCTTCGGTGCAGGACGCGGCTGTAATTACGGCAATTAAAAATGCCGTAGATATGCCAATTGTTGCGGATATTCATTTTGACTATAAAGCCGCCATTGCGTGTGTAGATGCAGGTGTAGACAAAATACGCCTAAATCCGGGGAATATAGGCGCAGACGATAATGTGAAAGCAGTTGCCAACGCGTGCAATTTAAAAAACATACCTATTCGCATTGGCGTTAATTCCGGCAGCCTTGAAAAAAACATTCTTGCAAAATATGGCGGCGTTACAGCAGAGGGCCTTTGCGAAAGTGCGCTTTATCATGTATCCTTGCTTGAAAAGCACGATTTTAATAATATAGTTATTTCCATAAAGTCTGCTAATGTGCCACTTGTAATTGCCGCATACAGGCAGCTTTCAAAGATGTGCAATTATCCATTGCATGTGGGCGTTACAGAGGCAGGCACATATCGCACAGGGCTTATTAAATCTGCAATGGGCATTGGTGCGCTTTTACTTGAAGGAATAGGCGATACTATACGAGTATCCCTTACTGATGCACCCGAAAAAGAGGTACAGGCAGGCTTTGATATATTGCGCGCGGCAGGATATCCTGTGGCAGGAGCAGAGGTTATAAGCTGCCCTACATGCGGCAGAACAAACATAGATATAGTTAAAATCGCAAACGAAGTAGAAGAACGTTTACATGGATATAAAAAGCACATAAAGGTAGCTGTAATGGGCTGTATAGTAAACGGCCCCGGTGAGGCGTCAGAGGCTGATATTGGCATAGCCGGCGGCAAAGATTGCGCAATGCTTTTTGTAAAAGGTGTACAGAAACGCATGCTGCGCGGCGACATAGTAGGGCAATTGATTGAAGAAATTATGCAGATGGGATAGAACGAATGAAACCACTTTTAACGGCGCTGTGGCCGCAATTCTCGCAGGATAAAGAATTTTTACAGGAATTTAGCGATGCAATAGTAGAGCGAGTAGAGGCAAACAGAACAAAAAAAACAATTACAGTTGTGCTAAGCGGCGCAAAACCTATTACTGCGCATATGCGCGCTAGGCTTTGCGCCTCATTAGAACCAATGTTTACAGGTTTTGCGGTAAAAGCGCAAAGTCTTTTTTCTTTTGCAAACATTACAAACGAGGCGGTTGTAGAGCTTTGCGAAGAGCTGAAAGAAAACGGTGTGCCCATTAACGGTTTTTTAATTGACGCCGCAGTGTGCATAAACGGTACCGATATATCGATTAATGTAAATAACGGCATTACGCTTTTAAATCAGATAGAGTTTACAAAGCTTTTGGAAGATATGCTGTTTGAACGTACAAACCAAAAGGTAAATATCACGCTTACTTGTGGTGAGGCTATCAATAAAGAAGAAGTAGAGCAAAAAATGCTCAAAAAAATGCCAACAAAGAAATTTGAAACCAAAGACACAGCAAAAGCCATTAAAGTGCCGGGGCTGGATTTAGAAGATGCTCCCATTAAGGTTGTAAATGGACACACCTTTACACCTACAAATATGGTGAGTTTGCGCGATATTGCAGACCAGCAAGGCAAGATAACAGTGTGGGGCGATGTGTTTTTTACAGAGATAAAGGGCAATTACCGCAAAATATATTCCATATCAATAACGGACTATACAGGCTCTGTAAACCTTAAAATACGTCCAATGGAAAACGAAAATTCAGAAAAATGGGAAAATATTGCAGTTGGCGAAACTTTGGTAGTGCGCGGAGAATGTGTGTATGATAAATACGAAAGGGATTATGTATTAAACCCTTATGATGTGCTTAAAGTTGTACGAAGAAAGCGCATGGATAATGCACCTGAAAAGCGCGTAGAGCTGCATTTGCATACAAAGCTTAGCAGTATGGACGGCTTTACCGATATCAGAGAAGCCGTTAAAACAGCCCATCGCATGGGGCATAAAGCCGTAGCGATTACCGACCATGGTGTGGCGCAGGCGTTTCCTGAAGCTATGCTTACCACTGACGAGATACATAAAAAAGATCCTGATTTTAAGCTGATTTACGGCTGTGAAGCTTATTTTGTAGATGATATGGTGCCTGTAGTTTACGGTGACGCAAAGGGCAAGCTTTCACAATCTTTTGTAGTGTTCGATCTTGAAACCACCGGTCTAAACCCTCAACAGGAGTTTATTACGGAAATAGGTGCTGTAGTTGTAGAAAACGGGGAAATTAAAGAAAGCTATGATAGTTTTGTAAACCCCGAAAAGCCGATACCTGCGAAAATCACTCAGCTTACAGGCATTACAGATGATATGGTTGCAAATGCGCCTAGCCAAGAATTGGCAGTGAAAGCTTTTTTGGAATTTGCAGATGGAAGGCCGCTTATTGCCCATAATGCCCATAGCTTTGACATGCGCTTTTTAAAATCATGTGCAGAAAAATATGGATTTACCATTAGAAATACTTATTTAGACACTTTGCCTCTTGCGCAGTCGCTTTATCAGGGCTTGCACAATTACAAGCTTGACAGTATAGGAAAATATCTCGGTATACCGCCATTTAATCATCATCGTGCGTCAGATGATGCGCGAGCATTAGCGCAGATTTTTTTGAAAATGCTTGAGGATATGGAACGTCAAAAGCTTAGCGACCTTGAAAAGATAAACACTGAGCTTGGCAGTACAAGAGCGTTATCTAAAAATAATTTTCACTTGATTATTTTAGTTAAAAACCAAGTAGGCATGAAAAATTTATATAAAATAATTTCTGCCGCGCACATGGAGTATTTTTACAAACGCCCACGTGTGCCTCGCAGCTTGTTAAATAGGCATAGAGAAGGATTAATTATCGGCTCAGCATGTGAAGCAGGAGAGCTTTACAGAGCCATTGTGGCAGGCAAAACTTTTTCGGAGCTTTGCGCCATTGCCGAATATTACGATTATTTGGAAGTGCAGCCACTTGGCAATAATGAATTTATGGTGCGCGACCAGATAGTAGACAGCGTGGAAAAGCTGCAAGAATTTAATAAAACCATTTTAGCAATAGGGGAAAAGCTGGGCAAGCTTGTGGTTGCCACAGGTGATGTGCATTTCTTAGAGCCTGAAGATTATGTTTATCGTGCCGTTTTGCAAGCAGGGCAGGGCTTTAAAGATGCAGATAACCAAGCACCGCTTTATTTCCGTACTACGGAGGATATGCTGCGCCAATTCAGCTATTTATCCCCTGAAAAAGCATTAGAAATAGTGGTGACAAATCCAAACAAAATTGCGGATATGATAGACGGAGAAACACGCGCAATTCCGCGCGGATTATTTACCCCTACCATTGAGGGCGCAGACGATTTATTGCGTACATCTACCATGGAAAATGCATATTTAAGATATGGTAATCCGTTGCCAGAAATTATAGAAAAACGCCTTACGCGTGAGCTTGAAAGCATTATTAAGCATGGCTTTGCCGTGCTGTATGTTATAGCCGTAAAGCTTGTGGCAAACTCTAACGCGCATGGATATCAAGTGGGTAGCCGTGGTTCTGTTGGCTCATCTGCGGTGGCGAATTTTTCCGGAATTTCAGAGGTAAACCCGCTTCCGCCACATTATCTTTGCCCAAAGTGTAAATATAGCGAATTTTTTGATGACGGCAGCGTAGGCAGCGGATTTGATTTACCTGATAAAAACTGCCCTAATTGCGGCGAAAAGCTTTTGGTAGATGGGCACGATATCCCGTTTGAAACCTTTCTTGGTTTCGATGGCGACAAAGAGCCTGATATTGACCTTAACTTTTCCGGCGAATTTCAAAGCAGCTCTCATAGATATACAGAGGAGCTTTTCGGTAAAGACCATGTGTTTAAAGCAGGCACAATATCGGGTATACAAGATAAAACCGCCTATGGCTATGTGCGCAAATATCTAGACGAGCGCGGTAAAATAGTGAATCATGCCGAAGAAAACCGCTTGGTGCAAGGCTGTGTAGGCGTAAAAAGAACCACAGGGCAGCACCCGGGCGGCATGGTAGTTGTGCCGAGCGATTACGACGTGTTCGATTTTTGCCCTATTCAGCACCCTGCAGATGATAAAGATAAGGGCGTAATTACTACTCATTTTGAGTTTAAATATCTACACGAAACTATTTTAAAGCTGGACGAGCTTGGCCATGATGTGCCAACTATGTATAAATATCTTGAGGATATGACGGGCATTAAAATGGATTCCGTACCCATGAATGACCAGCATGTTATTTCATTGCTTACTTCTACTGAGGCGCTTGGCATAAAGCCCGAGGATATCGACAGCCTTACAGGCACTTTTGGTATACCCGAGCTTGGCACAAACTTTGTGCGGCAAATGCTTATAGAGGCGCAGCCAAAAAGCTTTAGCGATTTAATACAAATATCCGGGCTTTCGCACGGTACAGACGTATGGAACGGCAATGCGCAAGACCTTATTAAAAGCGGAGAATGTACCATTTCCGATGTTATCGGTACGCGTGATAGTATCATGACGTATCTTTTGCACAAGGGCGTAGAGCCAAAGCAGGCGTTTACAATAATGGAGCTTACTCGTAAGGGCAAGATAGCCAAGGGCGGCTTTCCAGAAGGCGTAGAGGCAATGCTACTTGCACATAATGTGCCGCAATGGTATCTTGAAAGCTGTAAAAAGATAAAATACATGTTCCCGAAAGCTCATGCTGTGGCGTATCTTATCGCGGCAATACGTTTGATGTGGTTTAAGGTTTATCATCCACTGGAATATTACGCCACACATTTTACCGTGCGTGGTGATGATTTGGATTATGAGGCTGCGGTGGGTGGGCCTAAAGTAGCAAAACAACATCTGCGCGAGATAAACGCAAGGCTGAAAGAAGAAAAAAACAATAAAGATGAGGACTTGCTTACGTCCTTACAGCTTGTAAATGAAATGTTGGTGCGTGGCTACGAGTTTTCGCCAATTTGCCTTGGAAAAAGCATGGCAAAACGATATATTGTGGAAGACGGCAAAATCCGTCTGCCGTTTTTGTCTTTAAAGGGTGTTGGCGAAACAGCGGCAGCCGCCCTTGAAGCGGCAACAATAAAAGGACAAAAATATTTGTCTTGCGAGGAGCTACAGCAGGCATGTGGAGCGTCGGGTACCGTAATGGAAAAGCTACGCACTGTCGGCGCGCTTGGAGATTTGCCCGCAACAAGCCAAGTAAGCTTATTTTAAGCCTAATATAGCAAGATAACCACCGCCAATAAGCGGTGGTTATCTGTTATATTCTATCGAATAATTTTTTAGTTTCGTTAGCCTCAAGCATTATGCTTTTATCCGAAAGATAGCTTAAACTGTTTTCGTTCGGTATGCTTTTAAAGCTTACGCTATACGCGCAAAGGCTCTGAGTTTTCACCTTATATCGCTCGTTCATTTTACGGTTGCCATATTTGATATCGCCTAAAACAGGTGCGTTTAAAAACGCTAAATGCGCACGTATTTGGTGTGTGCGCCCTGTGATGAGCCCTATTTTGCACAGCGACAAAGGTCCTTTTGTTTCAAGTACATTTACATCTGTTATAATTTGCTTATATCCGTCTGCGGCGTAGCTTTTAATAATCACCTTATTGTCTTTCTCAAAGTGACGTAAATAGGCGATATAACGTCCGTTTTTAGGTGAAGTACAGGTGATGCATAAATACTCTTTCAACAAAAGGTCGGTGCGGATAATTTCGTTCATGTCGCGCAGCGCATTGTGATTTTTTGCGGCAAGCACCAGCCCCTCGGTGCCGCGGTCGAGCCTATTGCAAATAGCAGGGGAGAACGCAGCTTCATTTTCTTTTGTAAATTCGCCTTTTTGTTCAAGATATTCAGTAAATGCATCTACAAGGCTTGCGTCACCTGTGCGGTCGCTATGGCACAGCAGATGTGCGGGCTTATATAAGGCGGCTATGTTTTCGTCCTCATATATCACAGTTACTTTAGGCTGCTTTTTCTTTTCAGTCGCTACAGCAGTGGCTTTTGCCTCAAAGAACTCGTCGTTGATATACATTTCTACTATATCACCTACGCAAAGCCTGTCGTCAGGTAAGCCGCGTTTGCCGTTTACCTTTATGCGCTTATTACGGAAGCTTTTATATAAAAGTGCAGATGGCATATTATTGGTTACGCTTTCAACAAAGCGTGATAATCTTACATCTTGCTCGTTTT